>JBMOJB010000005.1:0-67900 GCA_049316985.1 Saprospiraceae bacterium
TAACCGCTTTACAATTGTCTTTTAAAATCACTAACTTTTTCAGTGCCCTCCTAATGCAGATTGCGGCTTTTTTATTTGTCCAAATCAGAAACATACGCCATCTTTGATAAAATACTAATAATTTTCTAATGTCATTAAATAAAAGGCTTCTTCACAACTTTGATCATTGCCTGAATTGTGAAACAATTCTAGACGAGGATAGCCACTTCTGCCAAAAATGTGGTCAGCGTCGGACAACAGGTCGCATCTCCTTCCGGCAGATTAGTTTGCAATTTATTGAGGATACATGTAGCTGGGATGCTCGTTTATTCAGGACGATCAGAACGCTTTTCATACCCGGAAAACTAACGACCGAGTTCTTCTCCGGCAAACATGTCCCTTATTGGCAACCACTCCGTTTATTTTTATTTATGGCCGCAATTCAGATGATCGTTGTGAATGCAACGCTGGATAATGTCAATGAAAAAATCCAGAAAAGCAATGAGGAACTAAATAAAAAAGTGCTGGAATATGTGGTATTAAAAAAATTGGATAGTCTAAAAATAGGGATATCGTCACAGTTTGAAAATAAAAAAACGGCTGTTGATGCAATGGATAAATTGCTGAGCGCTTATCAAATAAAACCAAATAAAAAAAAGAAACAACTTACACTTGCTCAGATTGGACAAAAAAAAGATAGCCTTGAGAGGGTTCTGCGTTCTGAATTTGAAAAAGAAGGAGTTCCTATTGACACGTTTGCCATAAAAAATGAAATCGAAGATTTCGCAAAAAGCCTCTCTGAAAGTGGACAAGGAATTAATCCTTTTACAACTTCTTTAGATGCCGACAGTATCTCAATACTTTTTGTAAAGAAAGGTCCAAATGTTGATAACTTAAATTGGTCTTTTTCGACAGAAAGTAAAAATAAAATTGCAGATATTACTGTTGATACAGACAACTTAATAAATGAAAGCAAAAAAAACGGGAGTAGACTCGCCATTTCAAAAATCGATTTTCTCAATCTAACTCCGGATGAAATAATTGATAAATACGATGTACAGGGATTCTATAATAAAGTGGTTTGTAAACAGACGCTTAAAGCGATGAAAGACGGGAAGTCTGGATTTGCTTTTTTTGTAAGCAGGCTTTCTTGGATGATCATCTTTATGATGCCCTTTTTTGCACTTTTCCTTGAATTAGTTAATCGGCCATACTATTACGTTGAGCATGTAGTTTTCAGTTTCCATTGTCATGCATTTTTGTTTTTTGTGGTTTCGCTCGCTTTTTTTGCTAATCACTACGTTATTCCTGAAAGTTGGAAAGGATTTCATGATGGGATGCAGCTGCTTCTGTTTTTCTATCTCGTTTTCTACTTCTTTTTTGCAATGAAGAGGGTTTACAATCAAAATAATGTTAAGACCGCAATTAAATATGTTTTTTTATCGTTCGCCTATTTTTTAAGTTTGATTATTGCAATCGCTGCCACTGTGGTTGTTTCATTTTTCTTTTTTTAAAATAAGTACAATTTTTCTCAACCCTTTTAATGCAACTCCCGTCTATACCAACACATGACATTGATATGAATAAAATAACACTGTTTTATTTCCTATGCTTTTTGCCACTTATAACTTTAGCACAAAAGAAGCAGATTAAGAAAGATGATTTTCAAAAAATCAATTATCTGGAAATAGGGGTGAATATCAGCGGAGCAATTGGAACTTTTGTACAAAATAGAACAGACAGCATCTATTCTGATCCCTATGCAATTGTTGCGAAATATGTAAACCATAATTTTGGTGTAAGATTGGGAGTTGGATACGCTTTAAATTCGGTAAAAGAAATCAATGCAATACAAGCGAGAGTCGATGGATTGAAGAGATTGGATGTAAGAGGAGGCTTGGATTATCAACATAAAATAAACAAGCACTGGAGATTACATTACGGTGCAGATGTATTATTTGGTTCAATTCGTGGAAAAAAACAATTTAGTGAAGGAGATAATATTTATCAAATCAGAATAACAGAAAAAATGATTGGACTGGGTCCAATACTTGGTATTCAATTTCATCTCACGCCAAGAATAAGCTTACAGACTGAAGCCGCTCTATATGCAATGAGTACCATTACGATGAAAGAATACTACAATAGCGCCAGACCAGACTTGAAATTTACTGACAAAGTAACACAATTAAGATTTCCGCCGGGAATTCCGCGCTCTATCGCAGTAATTGTTCGATTTTAATGAAATTTTTGTAACTAACAAGATGACACCAGCTTACTTTCATATCAGATTTTACAAATACAATATAATTATTGTCCTTCTTGTCTTAATTTCAGGAGTCAACACGAGTTTTGCGCAAGAGAATGATACCACATATTATAAAAAGCAAATACTTCAATTAAATAAAGCTTTAGAAAGTCAAAGTAAGGAATTTGACAAGTTATTAAGTACAAAAGAGGTAATTGTTGTAGTACCAGCGCAAGACACACAAAAGAAGAGCAAAAATTATACTTCTGTAGGAATGAATATGACGAGTTTATTGTCGCGTTTAGTGCCTTTTGGAAATGGCATTCCACTTGCTGGACCGACGACCTTAATGCTTCGAAGATATTCAAGCAATAGGGCTTTCCGATTGGCTTTGGGTTTAAATTCTAATTTAGAGACCGATAGAGCAAATGCCTCATTGAGGATTGGGTTCGAAAAGAAGAAAGAACTTAACACAAAATTTGTATTTACCAGAGGAATTGATGCAATGCTAAGTGCCGGATCATTTAATATTCCGGGATTTAGGTTCAGCAATATCAATTCAGCTTTCTTCGGCGGCCTGATTTCTTTTGGCCTTGAATACAAATTGGATAAGCAAATTAGTGTGGGTACGGAAACATTACTAATACTTGGCTTGGAAAACGAGAACGACGTCGCTTTAGCTTTTAAAATCGTGCCACCACTTGCATTGTACTTGCATGCAAACTTAAACTAAATGTTAATTATTTACAGAATAGTTGATTATCATTTGAAATCCTTATAAATTTGATTTTTAATAATAAATTAATTTGACATGACAAAAAAATTCATACTTGGAGTACTAACTTTTACCTTAGTTGGATTGTATTCCTGCGAGCAAGAAATTACCGCTGATGATGTAGCACAGGTGAAATCCAGTCGCCCGAAAGCAGAGGCTCTCGCCAGCCAATACAATTACTCCGCTGTCCAGATTCCACTTGGATTTGAAAGTCAGGCACAAATGTTATTGTTGGAAGAACCTGCAATTTCAAGTTCCAATATTCCTATTGGAGCGGGTCAAACGATTGAAATTGCCAGTGTGAGCGATGCGAAAGCGAAATTAGGCAGAATACTATTCTATGACACTAAACTTTCGATTAACAGCACCGTTTCCTGTGGTTCATGCCACCATCAAGACAAAGGTTTTGCTGATGGCAAAGCTTTAAGTCCGGGGTTTGAAGGAAGGATGACAAGCAGAAATTCGATGTCTATCGTCAGCCCTGCCTTGATGCATTCGGGTATGTTCTGGGATCGAAGAGAAAGTTCTGCGAGGGGCTTATCGCTCCGTCCCGTCGTGAATCATATTGAAATGGGAATGGAAGATTTGAAATTGCTTGAAATAAAACTGGCAGGTACGGACTACTATCCACAATTATTTGCAGATGCCTATCCATCAACTCCGTATATCACAAAAGACAATATTTCAGATGCCCTTACTGCATTCTTAAGATCTATGATTACCTGGAACTCTCGCTTTGATCAAGGAATGCAAAGTAACTTCAGCAATTTTACCGCAGAAGAATTAAGGGGAAAAGAACTATTCATGGGCAGTCCAAAAGGGCCAAACATCGATCCGTTTGGCAATGTAATTGATAATGGAGCATGCGCGGGTTGCCATGCAGCACCAATGTTTAATGATGGTGGATCAGAAAGAAGTATTAGTGCTTATGATGACAATGATACCGGCAACGGCAGAGGGGTCAACATTGGACTCGATAAGGTATCAAAAGATAAAGGAACTGGAGATGGATCATTCAAAATACCTTCTTTGAGAAATATTGAATTAACTGGTCCATTTATGCACGATGGCCGCTTCAAATCTTTAGAGGAGGTTGTAGACCACTACAACGAAAAAATCCAACCTTCTGCTAATCTACACCGAAAACTTAAAGACAATAACGGAAAGCCAAAGAGATTCAATTTTACGGATGCAGACAAAAAAGCCCTTGTTGCTTTTATGAAGACACTTACGGATAAAAGTTTTACGAGCGACCCTCGTTTTGCTGATCCGTTTGCAAAGTAATAAGCATAGATATCATTAAAAAAACCATGCAATCAGTTTCTGCTTGCATGGTTTTTTCGTTAACGAACAATTAACAACATGGAAAATTGTAAACCTTTATTTTTGCATAATAATTTATACATTTTTTTATACTATGCACAAAATGAGAAAATTAATCAATTTACTGACGCTGATAGCAAGTTTTGCAGTCGCAAATACCACAAATGCACAAAATAAAGTTACCGTCATTTATGAAGAAAATTCAGGTAACAAAGGAAAAGTGGAGTGGACAAGAAGTGTTGAAGTAGACGATGCAGCAGTCGGCCAACCAAAAAAAATTCAAATTCCAATTAAAAATATTAGTAATGAACCCTTAAAAATTCTAAGCGCAAAAACACATTGTGGCTGTATTGAAGCAATTGCCCCAATAGATTCGATTGCTCCCGGTGCTGTGGGTTTCATCGAAGTTGTATATACAGCCAAACCTAGAACAGAAATGGACGCAAATGGTTTCGAAAGAATTGTGCCTCCTCCATTTACCTTCTATCAAATAATTGATGTCACAACAAATTTCGACACCAAGAACACCGTCCTATTAAGTGTGCAAGGCACAGTCATAAAATAGAAAACTGTTTTATTCTGCATTCATAAATATGGCGTTTCCGAAAAGCAATTTCCCCTGTTCCCAGAATCCCCTGAACACCGGACTATCGACTAAGTAAGTGACATAACCTTTTCCTATTGGCTGAACACCGAAAACCAAGGTATTAGAAAGCCGAGGCTTCACTTTACTGCCGGCAAAACCAATTATTGCAGGTTCGCCGTCAATTCTACCGACATTGGAGCCCTCTTTTAGTAAGGAATAGAACAGAGTATTGGTCCTGAGTGAAAAATAATAATCAGGCAACCCAAAAGCCAAAGGGTGAGAACTATCCAACTTTAGTTTAAAAATTGCACCTGGAATTGAAGAACTTATACTTCTTCTTTCTCTATCACAATAACTTTCCAATCTACTATTTAAGCTTTCCTTTTCAATCTTTTCTTCAGCTGCGTCCTTTTCTTTTTTATCGGCATATTTACTGATTGAAAATCCTTTCTGTTCCTCAAATCCGGCAATTGCTTCTTCCATCAGGATCAATCGGCCGCCACTACTAACCCAGGTTTTTAGTTTTTCATAGACTGGTCCATCAAAATTGTACGATCCATCAGCTAAAACCAAAACATCAAATTTAGTAAGTTGCATTTTCTTTAAGCGTTCAATTGAAGTAATGGTCGATTGATACTCGATATCATTATCAAAATAATTCCAAACATGCCCAAAAGCATTGGCGTTGACACCTTCGCCACTGCAGATCAGAACCTTTGGCGCCTTTATTATTTTCACTTTTGAAGACCCAAAATCAGGACCTGACGACACTAATCCACTATTTACTTCGGAAAAATCTTGTTGTTCTTCGCTGGCAGTCTTGCGCAAAATTTCAGACCATGAAGGTCCCATGTCATTATTGTCTGCTCTAGTCACTATCAGTGTTCCCGGGCTAAAATCTTTACCTTCAATCTGAAATGAAAAACTTGCCTTTCTTACAACAACTCCCTTTTGCAATAATTTTCCCAAAAACTTGACATTACTTACGGATTTCCACGGAAAGATAAATGCATAAGGAGTGTTGTTCTGGGAAGAATGTGCGATTTTTTCTATTGAAAACGATTTTTTTACATTGACTGCCTGCTTTGTCGCAAATGATTCCAATCCCCAGGAGTAAGGTATTGCCCAAGATGTAATATCATATGTTAGTGAATCAACCAACACCGATTCCGGATCAAAAAGCACTTGAGCTAAGATTGAAAACGGTTGATTAACGCTAATAATCAAATCCTTTTCGCTAATTTCAAAATTGTCCTCTTTTTGGCTGATGTAATTGAAACCTAACACTTTCGAGTTTTGCGAAGTAGATCCGTATTGAATTTTGTGTAAATCAAGAAACTGTGTCAGTTTTTCCAATTTATTGCGGTCATTCGTCGCTTTGATTACAAAGGTTTTATAGGTTCCAATCGGTTTTTCAATGCTGTTCTTGAAGTAATCTTGAAAATTAACCACCAACCTGCGGGCATTCATAGAAGAGATTTCGATTGTCGACATACTCGTGGTGTAGTGATGTTCTATTCTGTCTTTTAAAGTTAAAGTATCACCATTTTCAACTAACATACCACGTCCTGCACCTCCACCACCTTGCTCATAAGTCATTCCAATTGCTCCATTAAAAGTGGGGTATGTGTCACCGTAACTTGGATAAAATAAATCAAAAACCTCTTTGGTGAAATATAGCCAACCATTGGCGTCAAAATAGCGAGTATGGTTTTTACCTATTTCGACTTGAAATTGCCTTTGAAAATCGCTAATATACTTGTGAAAAGGTTCCGATGCGGGAGCAAAGTAATAAGGTTCATTGCTACCCATTTCATGTAAATCCGGATGAACATGCGGCATCCATTGCTTGTACATTTTGATTCTGTTCCGGGTCTCTTGTTGTGTCGCCCAGGCCCAATCTCTGTTAAGGTCGAATAAATAATGGTTGACTCGTCCACCGGGCCAAGGTTCCTGGTGCTCAAGACTTCCCATATCTATGTTTGGAAATTTACCGGAAACCTGTCTATACCATTGAGAATATCGCTCATATCCATCAGGATTCTCAGAAGGATCAATAAGCACTACGGTGTTTTTGAGCCAGCTCTGTACATCCGCTCTTTCCCCGTTAGACAATTCGTAGATGACCTTCATCGACGACTCCGATCCAGCCGGCTCATTTCCGTGTACGCTGTATCCTAGCCAGACAATTGCTATTGGATTTAAATTATCAGGTGTACCCCTTTCCAGACCAACTGTTTTTAGATTATTAAGGCGTATTTTTTCAAGATTAGCGATGTTCTCTTCTGATGAAATGGCTATCAAAAGCTGAGGTCTCTCCTCAATTGTACGGCCATACTGAAATCGTTTCACAGTTTTAGGTCTGGATGCAGCAACGTAATCTACATAGGAAACCAGCTGAGCATGGGTGGTAAACTGTTCACCCAATGTATGAGGAAGAAATTCACCCGGAGATTGCAAGCGCTGAGCAAAAAAAATAGTAGGTGCCAGGGTCAATAGTGCAAAAATTAGCGTAAGTCCTTTCATTTATATTAATTTTAACTTTTATAGTCTGTTTTTAACTTTTTTCAACATCAATGGTTGCCAGGTGTGAAAATCTCCGGCGAGGATGTGCTTCCTCGCTTCACCAACCAGCCAAAGGTAAAAACTCAAATTTTGCAAAGTTGCCAATTGAAATCCCAGAAATTCACTTGATCGAATTAAATGCCGAAGGTAGGCTTTGGTGTGGTATTGACTTGTCGGAGCCGGGCATGCTGCGTCAATTGGAGAAAAGTCATTTTTCCATTTCTCATTTTTGATGTTCATTATGCCTTCACTGGTGTAAATCATTCCATGCCTGGCATTGCGTGAGGGTAGAACACAATCGAACATATCAATTCCTAAAGCAATACACTCCAGCAAATTTTCCGGAGTACCTACACCCATAAGATATCTAGGTTTATCCTTTGGCAAAATACTACAAACCAAATCTGTCGTTTTATACATCTCCTCCGCCGGCTCTCCTACAGATAAGCCTCCTATAGCATTTCCTTCTCTGTTGCTTTCCGCAATAGTCTCTGCAGAAATTTTCCGTAGGTCTGAATAGGTACTTCCCTGCACAATAGGAAAGAAAGTCTGATTGAATCCATATAGATTTTCAGTAGAATCGAAGTGATCACAGCAGCGCTTCAGCCATCTGTGGGTAAGCTGCATGGATTTCTTGGCATAATTATAATCACAAGGATACGGCGTACATTCGTCAAATGCCATAATAATGTCACCTCCAATTACTCTCTGAACATCAATAGCTGATTCAGGACTAAAAAAATGGTAAGATCCATCAATGTGTGATTGAAACCGAACCCCCTCTTCTGTAATTTTTCTTCTATGTGCCAATGAATATACTTGAAATCCACCGCTATCTGTTAAGATGGGCAGGTCCCAACCAATAAATTTATGTAATCCTCCAGCAGCTCTTAACGTCTCTAAACCTGGTCTGAGATAAAGGTGATAAGTATTACCAAGAATGATTTGTGCCTTTATATCTTGCTTCAATTCGTGTTGGTGAATTGCCTTAACTGCACCAACTGTACCAACAGGCATAAAAATGGGTGTTTCTATCAACCCATGTTCTGTCGTGATCAAACCTGCTCTTGCCCCCGTTTTGGCATCAGCGTATTGCAATGAAAATTTCAAAATAATTGTTTTTTCTAGTTTATCGATCGGGTGATGCCCAACTTATGTGTTTAAAGTGTAAATGTAATTAAAAATATAAAGGCAGTATCTCTGATGATGAAGATCACTGAAAACTCAGCGTGAAATTGAGAAAAATATTTAATTTTGCATAAAAGTATTTTACTGCTTAGCATGACCAAACACCTAACGTGGACTTTGCTGTTATTTGCCGGCATTTGTTGCTCTTTTAGTCTCAATTTCGAAAATGCCACTCCAAATCCGGTCGATATCGGTAAAAAGTTATTTTTTGACAAGCTTTTGTCGGCCGATCAATCGTTAAGTTGCGAAACCTGTCATCAACAGGCCTTCGCATTTTCCGATACATCTGCCTTTAGTAAAGGGGTCGATGGAAAAATTGGGACTCGCAATACACCATCAGTCATGAATATGAGTGCAAGACCCTATTTTTTCTATGATGGACGGTCACCAAGCCTTGAAGACCAGGTATTTCATCCCATACGGAATCCCATTGAAATGAATCTCTCAGTGGTAGACGCTGTTCAAAGAGTACGTAAAAATCCTGAATACATCCGCCTTTTCAAAAAAGTTTTTCGCCACAAGCCGGATAGCATCCTAATTGGTAAAGCATTGGCTGCCTATATACGTTCATTAGAGAGCCCCGGCAATTCAAGTTCAGATATCTGGTTGAACACGCCCGGCTCACAGGCTTTAGATGCTTCTCAAATCAGGGGCAGATTCATTTTCATGAACAAAGGAAAGTGCTTTGACTGTCATTTCAGTCCAGATTTTACAGGCGATGAATTCAGAAACATTGGCACTTATAATGGAAAAAACCTAAATGATGTAGGTAGATTTGCAATCACCAAGAATGATGCTGATCTTGGAAAATTCAAAGTGCCCGGTTTGCGCAATATTCTTGTAACTGGTCCCTATATGCACAATGGCATGTTTAAAACCTTGCGGGAAGTGGTTGATTTCTATGACAATCCTGATCTTTTCGTCCCTGATGCAATCAATAAAGATTCATTGGTGATGAAACCATTAGCACTAAGTGAGACTGAAAAAGTAGACTTGGTTCATTTTCTTGAAGCGTTGACCGATAAGGCGTACATCAAATAAATCGCACCTAGTGCATCAGAAAGGGTAATTAATTTTTCGGAACTGCAGGCACTTTTTTTTAATAACTCCTTTCGCCTTTTCTAGTTTTTCAATGTGTTGATTTGATTGGCAATAATCTAAATCAACTTTTTTTGGCCTGTATATCCCATGTATTTGAAAGCCTTAGAAAAATTTAAGCGCCTTTTCAATATGTTCGGAAAATGAACTAGCAAATAACGTGAAAAACACTGTTGACTACACTATTCTAAAGAGACTAAAATAAAACAAGCTATCATTCGATTAGTAACAAGGGCTTGTTGAAAACGATGTTCCCTTTACTATTTCTGATTTCAAACAAATATGTTCCTTTCGGAAGAGATTCCAACGTTAGATTAATCTCATTGTATCCTTTGAGGAGGTCAAAATTAAATTGCTTAATTAATTGCCCTGTTATATTATATATTTCAAAATTATATTCTTCCGGAGCCATCGTATTCATTCTTAGGTTAAGTAAACCAGTACTAGGATTTGGACCAAATTGAATATGATTTAAATTCACTCTCCTGGCTGAAATAATTGAGGAATAATCAAAAGATTGGTCTTGATCTACTTTTTTCAACCGATAATATATGATTTTTTCCATAGTATCAGGGTCATTAAAGTCGTACTCCTTTGGTGAAGTACTATAACCAGCTGCTCTAAGCTCTCCGATTTTAATGAAATTTTTAGCATCAGTACTTTTTTCAATCTCAAAATGAGAAGAATTCGCTTCCTGTGCAGTCTGCCAAAACAAATGGTTTCCTTTTACTTCTATTTTTAGGTAAAAATTGATCAATTCAATTGGTAAAGCTTGTGCGACGGCTGCCAAGACATTGATTGTTCCATATCCGTAAGTATTGTTTGGTGATTGACCCTGTAGTTGCCCACAAGTATCTGTACTGATTTGATGTGCTGCATTATCTTCTAATAAATCTTCAATTTGGGTAACCTGCCCTTTCATAGAAGGAATTGCGGAAAGAACCAAAGCAACTGCCCCTGCCACATGTGGACCAGCCATACTGGTGCCACTTAAATTCGTATATGTGCCCCAACCGCTTGGAACACAAGATCGAACATTTACGCCGGGAGCGGAAATGTTTGGTTTTACCCTATAAATTCCGTTCGTAGTAGCGGGGCCGCGGCTGCTAAAATTCGCAATTTGGTCATTTATATCAGTGGCACCTACGGAAAAACTGTTTTCAAATATAGCAGCCGGGCTGGCTACTGACTGGCAGGCAGGGCCATCGTTTCCGGCAGAGACAACTACCATTATGCCGGCAGCTTTTAGGTTGTTAACGGCCTGTTCCATCAGGAGATAAGTTCCTGCTGTAGTGCAACCTTCCTGAGGAGGGCAGCCCCAGGAATTATTAATGACATCCGGTGATAGAGCAGGGTTTGGATTGTTTCCCAAAGAATCGCGTGGTGCCAGAAACCAGTTAAAGCATTTGGTATAAGACGATGGTTTTCCCCAACCTCTATCCATATTCCTGCAGCCTATCCATTTTGCAGCAGGGGCAACACCTATTTGATTGGCTCCATCACTTCCGACCATCGTGCCCATCGTATGTGTACCATGAAAACCATCATCAGCGGGTATCAATCGGCTATAACCCCATGGATTAGGAGATGAATTTGGCGCGATTAAAGAGTCAACGGCGTCAAACCAATTATAACTATGCACGGCATAGGTACCATTCCAGCCACGATACTTCCCTTTCAGCGCAGGTACTTCCCAATCGTAACCGGTATCTTGTCCTCCAATAACCACTCCGTTTCCCGTAAAACCAAGCTGCCACACACTATCGGCTTTAATCTTTTGAATCCCCCATTCGGCGATCCGTTCAGAACCTTTGGTGCGGACTGGTTCCTCCATTTTTACTGCCGGGTCAGCCAGGATTTTCTTAACCTCTGGTAGTGAGGCGAGTGCTTTTACCAAGGAAAAACCACCTCTGCAAGTTATTGCGTTGACAACAATTATCGGTGAATGTTTTGATTGGGCTTGATTTAAAATTAAAATTGCATTTTTTTGTGTTTGTGTAGCAGTCTCAACTAATTTCCTGAAAACAAATTCTCCTTTCTGGGTTTTTGTTTTCAAAGAATATGCTTCACTCAGATCAGCCTGTTCGCCAAACCAAACGATAAAATCAGCTACAGGGTGTTGAGACAACTGATCCAACACCATAGGTTCGACTTTACTTTTCCAGTTCAGTTCTTGCCCAAAAGAGCAAAAACTAAAAGTCAAAAAGGAGAATAAAACAACTATTTTTTTATCCATGATAGTGTACACTTTGCCTGCTGGAAATGGAAGCCTTTAGATCTTTTGGAGGGCGGCTTCATAGACCCTTCTCATTCCTTCCTCAACAGAAATTTTTGCCTTCCAGCCTAAAGTTTCCTCTACGAAATCCATGTTGCAATATCGGGAATGAACACCAACAGGTTTGTCCAAAAGACACTTAATCTCCGGCTGATATCCTGCAATTTTACACATGGTGTGAATGATTTCAATAAAAGATAACAATTCACCTCTTCCAATATTAATTGCCGTTCCGTCGTGGATATGACCCATAGCAAGCAGGATACAGTCAATTACATCGTCAATATGAACAAAATCTCTGCCCTGTTTGCCTGTTCCCCATACTTCAACCGGATTCTCGCGACGGGCAATTCTTGCTGCTATCGCAGGTACCGGATAGGTCAGGTCCTGATCTTCACCATATCCACTAAAAGGGCGTATACAGGTAATTTTAATTCCGTAGTATTCAGCAGCAATTTTTGCCAGATATTCTCCTGTTAATTTGGACCACCCGTATGTCATATCTGGTTGACCCATCCTTTTGAAGTCAATATCCGACTCTTTCAAGGCAATTGCTCCACTTTCTGTTTGTAGATCTACCGGATAGGCTGCACTGGAACTGGGATAAAGCACTCTCTCCGGCTTGTGGCGCGTCAACCAGTGAAAAAACTCTGCATCAATAGATAAATCCAAAGCAACAACCATCGGGTCGCCATCAATCATCGCTCTTCCTCCAACAATGGCTGCGAAGTGAAAAACGTCAGCAAATCGTTCAAATTCTAAAGAATATTCCTCCTGAAAATATCTCGGCTGTTCACTTAGCAATCCAAGGATTTTTCTAAAATCTGCTTTTAGAAAAAGTAATCGGCCATCTTCGCCAAATATTTCAATATCTTTTTTATTTCCTGTTTTAGGAAAACTTAACCAGGTAGACGGGTGAGTTCCTACCAATAAATTGTCAATAAAAAGTATGTAATCGCTTGTCGAGGCATACAATCTTTTAACCATATTTCGGCCAACAAAACCGCAGCCGCCAGAAACCAGATGAATTCGCATTGAGAACTTTTATTTGTTGTAAATTAGAAATATACAGGACAAAAAACGTACTTATTCATGTACTGTTGCTTTAGTCAACAATCATCGTTTTGTAATCAAGTTCTTGTTGACGAATATGTTCCGGCAATTGTCTGAACTCATACTGCTGATTGCGCAATTGCGGTCGATAGCCCGCTTCTCGGATGGCCTTTTGTATTCCATCTGCTGTAAAACGAAAAGCAGCACCTGCAGCGGAAACCACGTTTTCTTCTATCATTATGCTGCCAAAGTCATTGGCACCGGCGTGCAGACAAATTTGAGCAACTGCCTTCCCAACGGTTAACCATGAAGCTTGTATATTGATAATGTTGGGCAACATGATTCTGCTCATAGCGAGCATTCTAATGTATTCGTCACCGGTTACATTGTTTCGTGCCCTTTTTATCTTTTTGAGAATTGTGTCTTCATCTTGAAATGGCCATGGGATAAAGGCAATAAAACCTTTTGCATCAGCAGGCTTTTCTGATTGCACTTGTCTGATAGCAGCAAGATGCTCCATGCGTTCGAGATTGGTCTCAATATGCCCAAACATCATCGTAGCAGAAGTTGTCAAATTCAGTCGATGTGCTGCCCTCATTACGTCAAGCCACTCTTTGCCACTGCATTTTCCTTTTGAGATTAATCTTCTCACTCGATCGTCTAGTATTTCTGCACCCGCACCCGGCAGCGAATCGAGGCCGGCATCTATTAGTGCTGACAACACCTCTTCATGCGTCAACTTATCCAATTTGGCAATATGCGCTATTTCCGGAGGGCCAAGTGCATGAAGTTTGAGATTTGGAAACATCTGCTTTAAATCCCGGAACAGCTTAGCGTAGTAAGCCAATCCAAGATCAGGATGATGTCCACCTTGCAATAGAAGCTGCTCTCCACCGTAACTAAATGTTTCCTCAATTTTAACTTTATACTCCTCTAAAGAAGTGATGTAAGATTCTTCATGTCCCGGTCTTCTGTAAAAATTACAAAATTTACAATTGGCAATGCAGACATTGGTTGTATTTGAATTGCGATCAATAATCCAGGTTACTGAATCATTGGGAACCTGCTTTTTGCGCAAAGCATTCGCAACGTACATCAGTTCGGCAGTAGGGGTATTTTCAAAAAGAAAGACACCTTCCTCTGCGGAGAGCCACTCTTGTTTCAGTGCTTTTCTTAGAAGCGCATCTGTTTGCATAATCCTTACAAATTAAAAAATTGAAACGATACTGTGAATTATTAATAACAAAGATAGCCTTAATTAGATTTGATTATCATGCATTTGCTTCAGTTTTTTACAATATTTAAACTGCGTACTGTCTTTTTAGCAAGGAAATAGTATTTTTTTGTTGCCTTATTGCCAACAGTCATATACCTTTGGGCTTTTGTTTTCATTTTAATTTTCCTTCTTATGGGACGTCACAAGCATCCATTGAGTTTTTGGGGAGTAATTATTACTCTCGGAATTGTTTACGGTGACATTGGAACATCACCTTTGTACGTTATGCGTGCAATCGTAGGGCAGAATGAAATAACTGAAACTGTCGTTTACGGTGGTCTTTCCTGTATTTTTTGGACATTAACGCTGCAAGGAACAATTAAATATATTTGGTTGGCACTCACCGCAGATAATAATGGAGAAGGAGGAATTTTTGCGCTTTATGCACTAGTTCGAAGAGTAAGTCCCAAGTCAATGATCTATGTAGCCATGATTGGCTGCAGCGCCTTATTAGCGGATGGAATTATAACCCCTGCAATTTCACTATCTTCTGCCGTGGAGGGTCTTCGAGGTATTTATCCGGATCTGGATCATAGCGTGATTTTGACGATTGTTTTGACGATTTTATTTCTTTTATTTATGTTTCAACAGTTTGGAACTAATATTGTCGGGATTACATTCGGCCCTATGATGGTTGTTTGGTTTACCACTATAGCTATTATTGGTTTGCCATTTATCATCAGCCACCCTGATATTGTAAAAGCATTAAATCCGCTTTATGCTTTTTATATGATAAAGGCCTACCCACAGGCACTCACTTTAATCGGGGCTGTCTTCCTTTGTGTTACCGGTGCAGAAGCCATGTACTCCGACCTGGGTCATTGCGGTAAAAAGAACATCAGAATATCCTGGATATACGTGAAAGCCTGTTTGATACTTAATTATTTAGGACAAGCCGCATGGTTGATGGAATATGCTGGAAAAGGTAATAAATATTTAGGAGAATTAATTCCATTTTATGCAGTTATGCCCGACTGGTTTTTAATGCCGGGTATTATTCTGGCAACAATGGCTTGTATTATTGCAAGTCAGGCGCTTATCACTGGTTCTTTCTCGTTGATAAATGAAGCGGTCAAATTGAAGGTTTGGTACCGGATAAAAATAGATTACCCCAGCGAACATCGCACTCAGTTGTACATTCCGGCAATCAATTGGATGCTCTTTTTTGGCTGTGCGGGTGTAGTTCTTTATTTTCAGGAATCCAGTAAAATGGAAGCTGCATATGGTCTCGCTATCACTTTGGCAATGCTTTCTACAACAGCACTCATGCTGATTTATTGGCATCGTCTCAAGCACAAGAGCCTGGCATTAATTGTAATTATGGGTATAGTGTTTTTAAGTATTGAAAGTGGATTCATGTACGCCAATTTGTTGAAATTGGCTCATGGTGCCTGGGTTTCACTGGTTATGACACTAGGATTTTTCATAGTTATGTTTATTCACTATCGAGCTTCCAGAATTAGGAGCAAAGCTGTCAAGTACGAAAAAATTGCACAATATCGCGACATAATCC
The DNA here is from genome assembly GCA_049316985.1 of Saprospiraceae bacterium. Lineage (GTDB taxonomy): Bacteria > Bacteroidota > Bacteroidia > Chitinophagales > Saprospiraceae > CANHEE01. The sequence goes on from JBMOJB010000005.1 coordinate 15,880, forward strand.
TTGACATGAGTGCAGACGAAACTATACCGGAATATACTCCACACTTGGTTTATATGGTTAATGCTAACCGTAGTGATGAAATAGAATACAGTGTTTTGCATTCAATTCTTTTCAAGGAATTGAAAAGAGCACAGGTCTATTGGTTCGTCAATATTCATGTTTCAGACGAGCCCTATACCACTGATTACAAAGTACATCATTTGATAGCAGATAAGTTGTATCGTATAGATTTCTATCTCGGATATCGGATGCACCCTTCTATTAACATAATGTTTAAACAGGTAGTCGAAGAAATGGAACTCAGTGGCGAAATTGAAATTCACAATCCGCATCCTAGTCTTGAAAAGCATGGGCTTCGACCTTCTTTCAAATTCATTGTAATAGAAAAAGTGTTTGCCTTTGATGACACTTTGAAATCTCTTGATAAATTGACTGTCCGTATATACGAATTTATGAATCAGTTCAGTATCAACGCAGCTACCAACTACGATTTAAATACAGAAAATCTAGTAATCGAAGAATATCCTATTCGGGTGAGGGAACAAAAAGTATCCAAATTAAATAGAAGAATTTCTCAGTAAACAAGCTACATTTAGAATTTAGAAAAGGACTCTAAAAATATTTCCTTGCGGTTTCTGGCGACATTTATATTGTCGCCATTGGTCATAACGACATATCCTCCATCCCCTCGGTGGTACTTGCTGATGTGATTGAGGTTGACCAGGTGTGAGTTGTGAACACGACAAAATCCGTTTCCTTCGAGGGTTTCGTCTATATCTTTTAGGGTTTTGGCAACGAGTAGTTTTTCATGATTAATGAAATATACCATGGTATAGTTTCTGTCCGATTCGCAATGAATGATATCAGCTACATTCTTAAAAACAAGCCCATCAGAAGTAGTAAAAGCTATTTTCTCTATTTTTCCCTTACTTTTTATCTGTACTTGATTTTCATGCGTACTCGAATCAATCCCATTTAATCCTCTGATAGTGGCCAGCAGATCATCTTTCGAAATGGGTTTCAATAGGTATCCCACGGCATGGGTTCGAATCGCTTTAATCGCATATTTTTCATGTGCTGTAGTAAAAATAACTTTAATGTTAATTCCTCGCTCCAATCTTTCAATCATCTCAAATCCTGTCATATCATTCATTTCAATATCAAGAAACAATAGTTCAGGTTGCGTTTCATTAATTGCTGTGATTGCTTCCTTTCCAGAATTTGCAATTCCTACAATGCTAAGCTCCGGGAGATATTTATGAAGTAGAAAAGTGAGCTTTTCTATGCTATCCTCAGAATCATCAACGATAAAAACTCTCATTATTTTTTCAATTTGCTATAGAGATGTACAAAATTGCGCACAAACATATAAAAACTACTGATAAAAATACACAGGAACAGCGTTGGAATATGATTTATTTTTGCAAAATTTTTAATTCAATCCTCTGATTTTTCAAACGGCCTTCAACAGTATTATTAGGAGAAATCGGCACGCTCTTAGCATAGGACCTGGCCAATATATGGCCCCCATCTGCTCCTAACCCAACTAAGGCCTGCTTAATTGCGTCTGCTCTTTTTTGTGTAATATCTGCTGCAAAAAAATCGTTACAGTAGCTGTGGGTATGAGAACCGATTTCAATAAACTTAAAAGGGTCGGCCGATAAGAGTCGGATGATCCTATTGAGTTCGGCATTTGATTCAGGTAACAATTGATGACCATTTGCTTCGAAAAAAATTCCAGATAATGGTATACTTTCATTTTCAACTAATGGGAATAGTGTGATGACTACATTTTGATTGCGCTCATTTTCGCTATACGTGAGTTTATCGTCCGGGCTAACTTGCTTGGTATGCTCCTCTGATTTCAAAAGACGTTTCTCTTTTTCCAATTCCTTGATTATTATGTTTTTCAATTCTATATAAAGGCGAGATTTCATTTCATAGTCAATTTGCCTTTTCACTTCTTCCTTCATCCATTTGGTCATACTATTAACGACCGAACTTTTAAGTTCCTTGTAAATTATCTTGTCATCCTCATACAAAACAACGTCAACATTATTGTTAGGGTTTTCCTGTATATTTTTCTGTTCAAAAAAGACTTTCAACTTCTTTTGAACTTCATCTACCTTAACCTTTAATTTTCTTTCTTCATCCGCAGTAAATCCCATATCCTTCCAACCATTCCATTCCCAAATCAAGTCCTTTTGCAAACCTACTTTTACACGAGCGAACTCATCAAAAAGAATTCGGTTTTTCACATTGGCAAGTAATACCTCAAAATCGGGAACAGTCCTTGCATTGTTATCATGCAATTGCCCAATTTCGTCAATGGCCTGCCGCTCTTCTTCTTTCGTGAGCTCATTACCTTTCATATCATCAACTACAGCTCTATTTTCATGACCTTTTCTCTTTTTCTGATCCTCGAAGCCTTTTTTCATTAGTTCAACTTTTTCAGGCGTATTGAAAATATGTGAAATATCAGCTGCATTTGGAATTACAACATTTGACTCCGCAGGTCTTTTCCATTCTTCAAAAACCAATGCACTTGGTTCAGTGCTTTCCGTTTTATTGTGTTTTTGATTGTAATTTTTTCTGATTTTCTCAATATTCTGGTTAACCTCAAAATTTGATGGCTGTTTCATGAATTTTTGGATTTGCCCCAGATCCAGCTTAAATGATTTTGGATGATTTTTTTCTAATTGTGCCAACCGATAATCTAGTTCATTAATTCGAATTAGAATTGACTCCGTATTGAAAAAATGTATACTATCCTTGATATTTGAGCTTTGAAAACGTCCATTATCGAGTACTTTTAACGGCCTGTCAGTAAGGTTGGCAAAAGCCATGGATGCGTAAGAATTTCTATCTAATGCATAAAATCCTAGCCGTTGATTTTCATTCAGCAGCGTGAGGAATTTTCCATCCGATTTTGAAAATACATTAAAATCAGCTTCCGCATGTTGCAAATCTTGTGCTTCGACAATCGTTTGTATCGCTTCTCCTTGGGGACTAAGCACTTTTCCATATATTATTGTTGTTTTTGCCGGCAAAAGGTCTTTGTCATCAAGTAAAAACCGCTCAATATCGCTGTCTGAATCAACGGGTGTCCTAACGCCATAGATTTCACCAAGCTCAGTATTGATACAGAAAAAAAGATCATCCCGTTCTGAGTTGATGGTTGCTCCCATATTTACCGGTACCGTCCAATTTGTCCAGCTATTATCAATTCTGCGGCTGACAAACCAGTCATAACCTCCAAAACCTTTGGCACCATTTGAACAAAAATACAAAGTCTTGTTATCTGCAGAAAGAAAGACATTCGCTTCATCTGCATTTGTGTTGATAATATCTCCCAGAGAGATTGGTGCCATCCAGTTGCCGCGTTCATCTCTTTGACAAACGTATAAATCTCTTTCTCCCAGACCCCGATTAGTATTTAAAGCAAGCAGTATATGCTGTTCGTCAATGCTAACATGACAATTTAAAACAGGGGCTGAATTAAGTATTCCCGGAATTTCAATTGCCCTCGGAAAACTCCATGTTCTGTTCTTGTTTTTAGAAATGAAAACTTTATTGTTAGAGTCTCCGGTTAGGTATAACACATCGTTAGTTAAATTTACACCAACTACTTTATTGTCTTGATCATTATTCAACGGCGCCCCAATGTTGACACTATTGCTCCACATGCCGGCGGAATCTCTGTAGCTAACCCAAATATCGTTTTTGTCCTCTTCACCAAAGTTCTGTAGATGTTGCCCCCTTACAAAATACATTGTTTGTCCGTCAGCACTAAGAATTGGATTGCTTTCCGAAGCTTCGGTGTTCAATCTAAATGAAGAACTTGCCCAACGGGATGTATCTACTGAAAAAGCATTCAGTAAAAGAAAATGAAAAATAAAAATAATGCAAGAAAAAAATGTCTTAGACATGAATAGAATGTAATATATTCTGATAATCAAATTGCTGTAAAACACGATAAAAATTTACGGTTTTGCTCCATTGCTCAACACTTGAGGGTGCCACTATGATTCTCTCTACATCCGGATTTGTTGAAGCATATGCCAAACCAAGCTGGTAAAAATCTGTTATCGCTGGCCGAGTCGAGTCGGAATTAATCGCCGCCAAAATCAAAGGTAGTTTTTTCAATACTGGATTCTCATTGCTCAAATCACCACCTCTAGCTGCAAGGACACTCTTCTCATCGTAGGATGCGGCATTTAATTTAATTCCTCCTGCATTAATACCGTAGGCAATAAAACGCGATTTTTGATGAAAAAGTTGGTACCGCGCATAATCTGAATGTAAAATATTGTGCTTTACCTGAATAAAAAAGTCAAAATTATAAGTCTCATTGACAGCGAAATAAAGATCCGGATGTTTGATGCCCGAAATACCAACCTGTAAACCATGTGCTGTAAACACCTCAAGTGCTTCAAAAGTGTCTTCAATTTCATCCAACACGGATCGGTTATCCCAATGGATCATTAATGTGCCGAGATTTTCGTGAAAAAGATAACCATATTGTTCCAATGCCATCAACAAAAATGATTTCGTAAGATTGCAATCAGGAGATCTCAAATTAACGAGACTTCCAATCTTGGCCATTACTTTCATGTCTCTGATTCCATGGGCCAACAACCACTCCGCCAAAATCTTTTCAGCTATCCGAAAATCTTTAGGAATTCCATTGATAGGATAGTTCGTGGCAGTATCTACTTGCCTGAATCCGTCAGCGTAGAAAGAATCGAGCAACCGAAAAGCTACATCCTTGTCTGTGGTCCATCCCCATTGAGCTGTTCCAAGCAAAATATCCTTGAGCATTTAAGCAATTTTTTCAACAAAAATAAGCTTTTTCGCCAATATTATAATTAAAAGTAGCTTTCGAGCGTACGCTGACTCAAAAACATACGCTTTGACAACCAATAAACAGTTCCATATTTACCTTTTGTTCCCATTATTTGTGATTTTTGAGTTTAGGTTCCATAATTAATTGACTATCTTTGCGCTCATTTTCATGAAAACGCGCTCGTTTTTATGGAAATTTGAGAGATATGCGCCTAAAATCATTAGAAATAAAAGGTTTTAAATCTTTCGCGGAAGAAACTGTCATCAATTTCAGCGAAGATGTAATTGGAGTGGTTGGTCCCAACGGATCAGGCAAAAGCAATGTCGTAGATGCAATTCGGTGGGTTCTGGGTGAGCAAAGAAGCAAAGAACTCCGCCTTGATAAAATGTTAAGTGTAATTTTTAATGGTACAAAAACCAGAAAGGAGGGCAGCAATGCCCAGGTAACGCTGACGTTCGAAAATACAAAAAACATTCTTCCAACAGAATACCATACGGTCAGTATCACAAGAATACTCTATAGAAGTGGTGAAAGTGAATACCGGCTCAATGGAGTTACCTGCAGATTAAAAGACATTACCACACTTTTACTTGACACGGGAATTGGCTCTAATAGCTATGCCATTATAGCCTTAGGTATGGTAGATGACATCCTGGAAAACAAGGAAAATGCTCGTCGTAGAATGTTCGAACAAGCTGCCGGTATTTCAAAATACAAAGCAAGAAAGCATGAGACAATGCAAAAACTCGATGCTACTTCCCAGGACCTCGAAAGAGTGCAAGATCTCTTGTTTGAAATTGAAAAAAATCTGGATAGTCTTGAAAAACAGGCAAAAAGAACTCAGAAATTTTTTGACCTTAGAGAAAAATACAAGGAACTCAGCATTGCCTTGGCTGTCATTAGAGTCAATTCCTACAAGGCCTCTTACAAAGAGATTAGTGCCCAGATTGAAAGAGAAGAAGATCAATACCGACAGATTCAGACATCGATTGTTTTGGCTGAAGCAGCTTTGGAAAAAGAAAAAGCTGCACACGTTGACAAAGAAAAAAACCTCTCAGAGAAGCAAAGAGAACTAAATTCTCTCGTCGGAATGATCCGTGGAAAAGAGAATGATAAGCGAATGCTCGAACAAAAAACAGAATTTGTCCTTCAAAACAAAAAGACACTTTCTGAACAAATGAGCTCAATAAATGCGCGACTTCAACAGATAGAAACGGAAATCGAAAGGTACAGTACAGAACTTAACGGTGAAAAAAGAATTGAGGCCAAACTGGAAGAAGTTCTCGAAATAGCAGAAAATAAGCTAAAAGATATTCGTCAGAATCACGGTTCAATGAAGTCTGAAATAGATCAAAAACTGAACCTTCAACAAAATCTGGAGCGCGAGGTAACTGAATTCGACAAAAGGAAAGCAATCAACTTAAATCAAATCGACAACCTTTCAAAGGATGTCGAACGACGCATTGCAGATGTTCAGCAGCGCCGTCTGGAAACTGAAAATGTGAAAATTATTCTCCGGGAAGTCGAAACAAAAGAATTAAAAATCAGCGCGCATATTCAGGATTTGGAAACTAAAGAAAATACGCGAAAAACTGATGTAGAGAAAGCAGAACGACTTCTGGATGAAAAAAGCAAACAACTATCCGAAGCCAATAGAAAACTTGACTCTAAAAAAAATGAATTTAAACTTACCAAATCTATGGTAGAAAGCCTGGAAGGCTTTCCTGAAAGTATTAAATTCCTGCAATCTAATAAAGATTGGAAATTTCCCCTACTTTCTGACCTGTTCTATGTAAAGGAAAATTATCGCGCTGCTATAGAGAACTATCTCGAACCTTATTTGAACTACTATGTTGTTGACACTTATGATGACGCGCTAAAAGCAATCAGACTATTATCAAATACCCAAAAAGGCAAAGCAAATTTTTTCATTCTGGAAGCATTTTCGAATTATCAGCCTGTACTCGAACTCGTTGGTAGTGCTGAAATAGCAAGCAATTTTATCGAAGTTGAAGCCAAATATAGGGTTCTGACTGCATTTTTGATGGAAAATGTGTTCGTATCCGATACTGTAGGCATCGGCTTGTCCGCTGCGTTGGATAAAAATATTACTTTAATTGATCAAAGTGGTGCCTTTATGAAACGCCGGTTTAGCATTTCCGGTGGTTCAGTAGGTTTGTTCGAAGGAAAGAAAATTGGCCGCAAAAAAAATCTTGAAATACTGGAAAAACTGATCAAAGAAGGTGAAGAGGATTCAGCAAAATTTTCAGCTGAACTCGTCCAGACAAAAGCTTATCTTCAAGAACTAAAAGCCGGCAATTTTACACAGGAAATTCAGAGTCAGTACCATATACTCAATAAAAATTCACAGGAAAAACTAGGGCTACAACTTAAACTCGATAACGTAGATAATTATGCCAAAGAAAATGAAGAGAAAAATGCCGGCTCTCGTCAACAAATAGAATCCATAATTGCTCACAATCTGGAACTAGATGCTAAGCTTTCAGATTTGAGAGGAAAACTGGAGCAGTTGAAAAATCAGGTAACAGACAGCGGCGATACCTATCGTTTACTTGCCGATGAACTTAGTGCTACTTCACAAGCTTTTAATGAAGCCAACATTAACTTCATTCGACAACAAAACAAAGTTAACACACTACAGCAAGAGCTTAATTTTCGAAACAATCAATCTAACGACAGCAAATTGCAGCTGCAAAGAAATGAAAGTGATTTAAAAAATTCTGAAATCCAATTGCTTGAAAATCAAGAGCAAATGGATATTTTTACTCGAAATTTGAAAGATGCCTATATCCAAAGAAAATCCTTTGAAGCGGATTTGAGTCAAGCTGAGCAGACTTATTACCAAGCAAGAACCGCAATAAATGAACTTGATGAAAGTGTACGAAAATTAAGCAAGAGGCAGTCTGAATTACAATCATTAATAAACAACCTCAAAGACAAATTCAACGACATTAAAATAAAATTGTCTGCCATTGGTGAACGACTACAGGTAGAATTTAACATTGGTATTAATGATGTTATCAACCAAGAACCCGATGACCAATACAATCCGGCACAATTGGAAGAAGATGTCACGAAAATGAAACGACAGCTCGACACTTTCGGAGAAATCAATCCGATGGCGGTAGAAGCATATAATGAAATAAAGGAGAGGCATGACACTATTGCGGCGCAAAGAGATGATATTCTTGCAGCAAAGGACTCCCTAATGGAAACCATCAAAGAAATCGAAGAAACTGCGACCGAACAATTCCGGATTTCTTTTGATCAGATCCGAACCAATTTTATCGAAATTTTCAGGACCCTTTTCACTGAAGACGATTCTTGTGATCTCACCCTCGAAAATCCGGATAATCCTTTGGAAAGTCCCATCAATATCATTGCAAAACCAAAAGGGAAACGTCCGCAAAGTATTGCCCAACTTTCCGGTGGCGAAAAGACGCTTACTGCGACTGCACTGCTCTTTGCCCTTTACCTGCTCAAACCTGCCCCTTTCTGTATTTTTGATGAGGTTGATGCTCCATTAGATGATGCCAACATTGAAAAATTCAATAAAATAATAAAGAAATTCTCAACTGAATCTCAGTTTATTATTGTTACACATAATAAAGCTACTATGGCCGCTGTTGATGTGATTTATGGTGTCTATATGCCTGAACAAGGTGTATCCGCAGTAACTCCGGTAGATTTTAGAAGTCTTGACGACAATAGAGGATATGTAAACGCGGTAGGATAAAAAAACCGCCACTTTAAAAATCTAAGGTAGCGGTTTAACATTATTTTTGTACAGAAAAAGCCTTAAGCTGTTACACCCAAATCTTTTCTAATTTTATTCAAAGCCGAACCGGAGCGAATCCATTCAATTTGTTGCTGATTATAGGTGTGCCTGACTTCAAAGTTTTCTGAAGTGCCATCTGCATGATGTAAAGCAATTTGAAGATTTTTGCCGGGAGCCATTTCATCGAAGCCAACGATATCAATTAAATCATCTTGTCTTACTTTATCGTAATCAGCATTATTTACAAAAGTTAAGGCCAGCATTCCTTGTTTTTTAAGATTCGTCTCATGAATGCGTGCAAACGATTTTACAACGACAGCCTTCACACCTAGAAACCGCGGTTCCATCGCGGCATGTTCACGACTGCTTCCTTCACCATAATTCTCTTCTCCAAATACAATAGAACCAATTCCGGCAGACTGGTATTTCTTTGCACTATCCGGCACTTTATGAAAATTATTATCTAATGCATTCCAAACCGTGTTGGTTTGCTCCGTATAAGCATTCACAGCTCCAATTAGACAATTCTCTGAAATATTTTGAAGATGCCCACGATATTCCAGCCAAGGTCCGGCCATAGAAATATGATCTGTAGTACATTTACCTTTTGCTTTGATCAACAAACGCATACCTTTTACTTCGTTTGCGTTAATGGGAACAAAAGGTTTTAACAATTGTAATCTGCGGCTGGTTTCCGAAACGCTTATGATTACTTTGCTGCCATCTTCGGCAGGAGCAACGTACCCTGCATCCTCTACAGCAAATCCGTGTGGAGGCAACTCAAATCCTGTAGGAGGATCCAGCATAACTTCTTCGCCATTCTCGTTAATTAATTTATCCGTAATCGGATTAAAGGTCAGGTCACCGGCAATAGCGAGTGCTGTTGTAATTTCGGGTGAAGCCACAAAAGCCATTGTATTTGGATTACCATCCGCACGCTTTGCAAAATTCCTGTTGAACGAATGTACAATTGTATTGCGTTCTTGCTTTTCCGCACCTACACGCGCCCACATTCCAATACATGGACCACAGGCGTTCGAGAAAACGGTAGCTCCAATTTTGTCGAATGTTTCCAATAATCCATCGCGCTCGATGGTAAAACGGATTTGTTCAGAACCCGGTGTGATTTTGAATTCAGCTTTGGTTTTTAGATGTTTGTCGGCAACTTGCTTGGCAAGGCTGGCTGCCCGACTAATATCTTCATAAGAAGAGTTGGTACATGATCCTATTAGTCCGATTTCAACTTTCGTTGGCCAGTTGTTGGCTGCGGCAGCTTCTTTCATTTTTGAAATCGGCGTAGCTAGATCGGGTGTGAAAGGCCCATTTAAATGTGGCTCAAGTTCCGATAGGTTGATTTCTATTACCTGATCAAAATATTTTTCAGGGTTTGCATAACATTCAGCATCGCCGGTAAGATAAGATGCAACTCCATCTGCAAGCTCGGCAACATCTTCGCGACCGGTTGCTCGCAGATATCTACTCATACTCTCATCATATCCAAAAGTAGAGGTTGTTGCTCCAATTTCGGCTCCCATGTTGCAAATCGTTCCTTTACCGGTACAACTCATTGAAGTTGCGCCTTCACCAAAATACTCTACAATTGCTCCGGTTCCACCTTTAACGGTTAATATTCCGGCGACTTTTAAGATTACATCTTTTGGTGCCGTCCATCCATTTAGTTTTCCGGTCAGCTTAACTCCAATCAATTTCGGCATTTTTAATTCCCAAGCCATTCCAACCATTACGTCCACAGCATCAGCTCCGCCTACGCCAATTGCAACCATACCCAATCCTCCTGCATTCACCGTATGCGAATCTGTACCGACCATCATTCCGCCCGGAAAAGCATAATTTTCTAAGACAATCTGATGTATAATTCCCGCTCCGGGTTTCCAAAAACCAATTCCATATTTATTGGATATCGACTGCAAGAAATCAAAAACCTCGTTGCTTTCTGATTTAGCACGGCTAAGGTCATCTCCCGCACCGTCTCTTGCCTGAATCAAGTGGTCACAATGTACTGTGGAAGGAACAGCCACTTGTTTGCGTCCACACATATCAAATTGCAACAATGCCATTTGAGCGGTAGCATCCTGCATAGCTACTCTGTCAGGAGCAAAAAACACATAGTCCTTGCCGCGACCATAATCGGAGAGCGGAGAATCATGATGAAGGTGAGCAAATAAAATCTTTTCAGCAAGTGTCAATGGGCGCCCCATTTTCGCTTTAGCTGCGTCTACTTTGGAAGGAAGGCTCTCGTAAAAGCCCGTGACCATTTGAATATCGAATGCCATATTATGTAATAATTATTTAATTTCGTAGTATGTTCAATTTCTAATTGTTTACTTCTGGGCGTTGCGCTTTATTGATTTTTTCAACTAAATTTTCTCTTCCGTCAGCTTCCCACTCCGATTTCAAAATCGAAAAAACATGAGTATCTTTTCTTTCTCCCAATGAAGATTGAATGTGAGACCTCAAAACACCCTCCAACTTTGCTCCGATTTTTTGAATTGCCTTTTGTGACCTTACATTCAAATGATTAGCAATCAGTTCTACTCGTTGTATCGCCATTTCAGTAAAAGCGTGTTCCAGCATCAAATACTTCACTTCAAGGTTGTATCCACGCCCCCAAACTTCAGTGATGTACCAAGTATATCCGATTGCCAAACGTCGATGCTGAGTGGAGTAATCATAGAAACGGGTGCACCCGATAATAGCTTGATCTGAATTTCTTATAACTACAAAAACGATATGTTCGCCCTTTTCATGCAACTTAAATCCTGTTTCCCACCAGCTTTCGAAATGTTCACCAAAAGCTTTGTTTGAAGCAAATGCAAAAATCTCTTCATTATTAGCAGCGTTTTGAAGTTCATGCTGATAAGAAGAATCTAAAGGAATGAGTGAAATATATTGTCCGATTAGTGCTTTCATAGATGCAAACGTTTTGCAAAAATATACTTTTTACTTGCAATAACAATAATAAAAAAATCTCTCGTCCTGACTTCGATACAGTTGTCATCTAAAGCCAAAAATTTACCAATATTGTTTTCTATTAATCAGCATTTCCAAATTAAATTTCAATGCAAAATTACACTCAAAAATAAATTAAAATTATTAACTGAAAATTAAATAATCCTACTCGTCGAGAATTTTAATGTGTTTGCGCTTTTTTCAGATATAAGTACAGGTTATCAATAAAATTAACTATACATTTAACCTATAAACAGAATTATATGCGCAATTTTTTACTACTTCTTTTGCCGATTTTCGCTCTCTGCAGTTGCGGCAATCAAAAAAAACAAAACGATAGAGCTAAGGCGAATATCAACGATATTGCCGAAAATTACTATGAAGAAAGGCTTAGTCTTTATCCGTTTGAAGCCGCTTCCGCGGGTGATATGCGTTTCAATGACCAATTTCCAATTGACATCTCCGATGGGTATCGAGCCAAACTAAAGACCTTTTATGAAAAGTATAAGAGTCAATTGGAGGCAATTCCTTCTTCAGACCTGCCAAGCAAAGATAAAACAAGCTACGATTTACTAAAATGGGAATGTGATATAGCTTTGGAAGAATTAGCACTGCCTTTGAACCTTATGCCAATCAATCAATTTGATGCCAAACACCTGAATTTGCCCCTATTAGGTTCGGGTTCTTCCACGCAGCCGTTCAAGACAGTGAAGGACTACGACAACTGGATCAAACGGGCTTCCATTTTTCCCATGTGGGCTGATACAGCAATCCAGAATATGAAAAGAGGAATAGCGGAAGGAATTGTTCTACCTAAGGCATTGGCTGTCAAAGTGCTCCCTCAATTAAAAAGCGTCATTTTGCCTGCGGAAAAAAGTATTTTCTGGAATCCGGTTAAGGAATTCCCTTCGGAAATCGAAAAACCAGAACAAATCAGATTAAGACAAGCATTTAAAAATTTAATTGAAAAGGAAATCAATCCTGCTTATCAGCGTCTTTCCGTTTTCTTTGAAAAAGATTACATTCCTAATTGCCGGGAATCTTCTGGAATTGGTGATATCCCTCAAGGAATGGAAATATATAATCACTTTGTAAAACTTTGGACTACTTCAGCCATCTCGCCGGATGAGATTTTCGAACTTGGGCAAAAAGAGGTACAACGAATCAAAGAGGAAATGGAAAAAGTGAAGACGGAAGTTGGATTTAAAGGTGACATAAAATCATTTTTTGAGCATGTAAATCATTTACCGGCACTACATCCCTACACAAAAGATCAACAGGCAATCGACGCATTTCATACCATACACCATAAAATGCAGCCACAACTGATAAAATTGTTTGACCTGACTCCTAAAACTGCTTTTGAAATCCGTCAAACGGAGTCATTCAGAGAAGCTTCGGGCAGTGCTGAATACCAGCCGGGAGCTCCCGACGGAAGCAGGCCCGGTATTTTCTATTGTCCGGTTTTAGATCCAAAAAACTACAATGTGTTTCAGGATGAAGCATTGTTTTTACATGAAGCAATTCCCGGACACCATTACCAATGCAGTCTTCAGGCAGAAAATACGGATCTTCCCAGGTTTCGCCGCTTCCTTTGGTATGGCGCATACGGTGAAGGCTGGGCACTTTATACCGAGTCACTTGGAAAAGAGCTTGGTTTATATACCGATCCATATCAATATTTTGGCAAACTTGGAATGGAAATGCACCGTGCAATCCGTTTGGTAGTAGATGTAGGAATACATTACAAAGGGTGGACCCGAGAACAAGCAATCGCATTTTCTTTGGAAAACGAAGCGGAAACTGAAGAAAATACAATTGCAGAAATAGAAAGATATATGGCAGTACCGGGACAAGCGCTTTCTTATAAAGTAGGACAATTAAAAATTGTTGAACTAAGGCAAAAGTCAGAAAAAGACCTGGGGTTGAAATTTGACATAAGGAAATTTCACAATGAGACACTAAAGCATGGTTGCCTTACGCTTGGAATTTATGAAAAATACATCAATGACTGGATTTCAGCCACTAAATAAATTCTAATTACATCATAAATAATGCCTGCCATTCAAACCAGAATAGCAGGCATTATACTATTTAAGCAAACGACGGGTAAGAACAGGTAATAAAAAAAGGTCGCTTATCAATGCACTTGCCAACGTAAAACTCATTAGTATTCCGACATTTTGACTAGGCGGATTCGATGAAAAAAGCATGACCAAAAAACCGAAAAATAAAATTACAGCAGTATGAATCATTGGCTTACCGACTTCCATCATCGTATGGTAAAGCGCATCGTCGGTGCTATCGCCTTTATCTTTAAACATTTTCAACTTACTTAAGGTATGGATAGTGTCATCTACTGCTATTCCGAAAATTACAGAAAATACTATCGAGACGCCAGCCTCGAGTTGAATCCCCAAGAAACCCATAAATCCACCGCATATGAATAGCGGGAAAAGATTGGGAATTAAGAAAATCAACATTACCCGCCACTCTCGAAAAATCAATGCCATGAGAATAGAAATAATCAATACTGACCAAAACAAACTCGATATTGTGTTGTCTCGCACGTATTCACTGTTTCTATCGACCAACATACCCGTTCCGGTTCTTTTTACTTTTATTACATTGCTGTCGAGGTTGGATGTTATCCATTTATCAATGCGCTGCCCGATTTTTTTTATGCTGTCTGCCCCAAGATCATTCATTCTTGTCGATATTCGGAGCTTCATCTTGTCTTTACTTTGCAAGACGTTCAGTGTATTTCCTGGCACCATTGCTTGGTATTGCCGTAGATTTTCAAAAATTGTATCATTTTCAGGAAATGAGTATGACTTGACACTTCCTCCGTTGACCATCTGATTCAGACTTTTAATTACCGTATTCATCGACGTTATCGACTTAATACTGGAGATCGAATTTAGTTGATTTTCCAACTTATTCATTTCGGAAAGAACCTCGTAGTGATTAGTAGTGTAGGGCATTTGCGGGGAAATTACGTACTCAACTGGTCTGAATCCGGCAAATTCTCTCTCAAAATACAAAAAATCTTCTGTTACTTTGGCGCCTCTCGGTAAATTGTCTTCAATTCTGTAATTGGTAGTTATTTTGCTCATTCCATAGAAACTAATGAGCAAAATAAAAACACTGACAGCAGTGATAAGGCGGGTATGTCTTTTTGTAAAAAAATGAAAGAAGTGAATGGCATTATCCCATTTCTTCGAGCTATCCGTAATTTTTACGATTTGATTAAGTTCGAAAAACGAAAGGCAGGCAGGTACAAAAATGATGGCAATGAGATAAGCGACAGTTACTCCAATGGTAGCGTTGATACCAAAATCTGATATAGGTAGAATAAAATTACCCACCAAAGTCAAAAAACCAATCGCGGTAGTTGTGTAGGTCAGAAAAGTGGGAAGTGCCATATCGCGAATTGTCTTTCGGGTTGCAGCTTTCGCATCAAGTCCATTTTTTCGCTCGTCAATGTATTTTGACATGACATGAATAACATCAAAAGTACCTAAGATCAACATTAAAACAGGGTACAACGAACCCAACACTGTGACCTCTCTTTTAAAAACACTAAGAATTCCCAGAAAAAGGAGGAGTCCCAGCAGTATTGCGCCCAGCGCAATAACCGAACCCCAGAATCGCTTAAAAATAACAACAATGACCAAACTCACCAGCAATCCGGCAATAAGTGTTGATAATGCAACTTCCTTCCTGGTTAAGTCAACAATTTCTGCTTGAAAGTTTGACCTTCCCAATAACCTTGTTTTTTCAAAAGAGTATTGTGCGAGTAGATCATTAACTCCATCAACCAACACACGAGCATGATCCAGTGTAATTTCAGGCTCTGTTTTCAGGAGAACGATCAAAGCTTTGCCATCAGCAGCGATCAAATTACCTGAAAACCGCTGATCCTGAATCACCCGCAGACTATCGTCTTTGTATCTGTCCGGCTGGTCAAGATGTATGGCCGGAATACCTGACATTGCAAAAATCGTTTTGACCGGATAGGTAAATTTGGTAAGCGACTGTGCATCCTTTACTGAGGGCAATTGCTGCGCGCTCAGTGTAAACTGGTGAAAATTATGGAGGAAAACGGAATCAAAAACACCCTGTTTCCTCTCTACCGAAACAAGAAGAAAATTGTCGTCCGTTTCGAAATCTTTTGTGAATTGTCTGTAATAATCCAACTCCTTATCATTTGTCGGGAAAAACTGCTCAAAATCAAATGAAAACAGGAGTTTGGGCAAAACAAGGACACTGATCAGGCCAGAAATAAGAAAAACGGAGACAATAGCAAGGTTACGAATCATAATTTTAAAAATGTGCTTACAAACCAAACTTTTTTGTTGCAACTAGGTATAATAAGAGTCACAACAAAATTTTATTCGAAAAGTTATTTTTATAAGGCAAAAAAGAGACTGGCATTTTTAAAAATAGAGGCAAACGAATAGGTTAAAAGCAAACAATACAAAAATAATTCACAGATATAAAAAATAAGCAGAAAAAAATTTGAAATAGCGAAGAATTCTTCTTTTCTTTGCAGAGTTTTCCTCAAATTTCAACTTACGCTGAAAAGCCTGGGATTCAAAGCTTGCGAGCTTCCTTTTTATAATCTGCTGACACATTTACCAATGTTTTAGAATTATTTTTTTCGGTGCTATTTACTTGCCAAAACGAGTACTAATTTTCAAATTATTTACTACTACACAATATCAAACTAATAAAATGTAATGTGTTAGGTTTCTGAGTTTCTCGGAAATCGAATCATTACAACGGAAACCTTTTCAATTTATCGTTGAAAATTTGAACTTCGGATTAAAACAGCCCTTGGCTTCTCCGACGAATTTTCAACCTTGGCACTGAGCCGACAATTAAAAATTAAATGTTTTACAAAGCCATTTTTAGAGGTAATTTTCAATTTGGAAATCAACGGAGTTATGAAAAAGTTGTGCAGGCTTATCACCATAAAGTTGAAATCTTGTATAAAGGTGACGTACTGCTCAAACCTGAGCAATTGTTCATCGAAGAATCATACAGTTTGAATTTGGCGAATGTCGTTGTACTTGGCTCAGAAAAAAGTGTCAAAAACACTGCATATCTCTTGGAAACTTTGTCCCAGTTTGCATTATCCGGCCAAGCATGGTGTTGGATGGTCAATGAAGGGAAGTCTTTGTTTTCAATGCACATCTATCCTTCTGCCGATAAAACACCGGTGATGGCTTATATGGAAGGTTACCAATTATCAAAAGAGCCGGGTAAAGAAGAAGAGGCGCTTAGTAAATTTAATCAAGCCGTCGAAATATTTGACCGCCATTGGACTGCATTGGAAAGAAGGGGTTATGTTCATATGTTAATGAGAAATTTTGACAATGCATTACACAGCTTCAAGGAAAGTGTGGCCATTCATCCTGATCAAGCAGATGCTTATTCTGGAATGGCAAGAGTTTACATGCAATTGGGACAATGGAAGTCAGCGATAGAAATGTTAGATAAAGCTATAAAAAATTCAGTCCCTCATCAAACCATATACTGGCAGTCACGACGTATAAAAGGAGAATGTTTGGTACATCTTGAAGAATACGACAAAGCGCATTTTGAGCTTAGCCTGTGTGTTAAACGGCACTTTATTCACTCTGACCCCAATTTCGCCTGGAGAAAAAGTGCATTGCTGTATTTCAGTCGTGTTCTTTTTGAACAAAAGAAAGAAAAGGAAGCGATGGAAATATTCAATAAAGCCATGGAAATTCAAGACGCACTTGAACCCGTTTTTACCGGCAAACAAACTTTGTTCTTCGAATATATGATGAACTCAAGTGGAAGAAAAAACAAGTCCGCTGATGAAAAAAACAATAATTCTATTTCAGTTGTCTTAAAAAACTAGGGAATTTTACTGATATTTCGCAAAAAACTTGATTCAGTATAAAAAAAGCACGTATCTTTGCGTGCTTTTTTAGTTTAAAATAAGTAAATTCTTTATTCTCAATCATTTATAAACGTTTTAGCAATGGCAAACGTAGTTATCAACGGTGTTTTACGTGATTCAACCGGAAAAAAATCTTCAAAATTGGCAAGAGCCAATGATGATGTTCCAGTTGTGATGTACGGCCCGAAAGAAGTAATTCACTTCACAGCGAAAGTTGCTGATTTCAAAACATTGATTTATACACCTGAATTCAAAATCGCAGAGGTTTTGGTTGGAGACAAAAAGTATAGAACAATTTTGAAAGCCAAGCAATTTCACCCAATCTCTGAAGCATTACTTCATGTGGATCTTTTGATCCTCACTGATGGTCATCCGGTGAAATATGAAATTCCCGTGAATTTCGTAGGTTCTTCTCCAGGTGTGAAAGTAGGTGGTAAATTTGCGCATAAATTGCGCCGCATCAAAGTAAAAAGTCTTCCGGAGAACATGGTTACAGAATTAACTGCATCCATTTCATCTTTGGAACTAGGACAATCTTTGCGTGTTCGCGATATCGAAGTTACCGCTGGTATTGAAATCATGAGTCAGCCTGCAACCCCGATTGCATCGGTAGAAATACCTCGTGCACTTCGTGGAAAGCAGTAGGATTCTTTTCTAGTACTTTCACATAATGACAAACCCCAATATAGTCTAGACTGTATTGGGGGTTTTTTCTTTTTACACTTTCAGACGAATTTATGCTTTTTTATCAGTGTTGTCAGCTTTTGTATCGCCTCCTGCTCCGCTTTTATTCTTTTTATTCTTCCATTTATTCCTATTGTTTTTGCCGGGTACCGGATTAGTATCTGGCGTGCCCTCAGAATTAATCTGCGGCTTATCACTTACAGGAGGTCTGTTTTCAATCTTCTTCGGTTGCGGGTTAGGGTTTCTGTTTTCCCTATTTTCTTTGGGCTGCTGTGGCCGAACCACATCTTGAGAGGTATCGGTCGGTGTTGACCTCCTGATTGGTTTGGCATCAAGATTCTCTTTAGGAGGATTAGGTTTTCTATTTTCCCTGCGATTATTTTCTCTTGGAACAAAAGGTTTGCGCTCCTGCCTGCCGCCAGGATTATTTTCAGAACCGGAAGCCTCTCTACTCTCTGCTTCTTTTGGTGACGCAGGACCCGTTTTTGGTTTATCGCGTTGGTCTTCTTTTCGATTATCTGGTTTTCTCTTTTTCTTTTTCTTCTTTTTTCTGTCACTCGGCAATTCCACAACTCCCGTTAAATCACCATCAAAACCAACTTCTTCTTCTTCCTCCTCGACAAACTGTAAGGAAAGCAAATCAGCCGGCTTCTGAGCAGCCTTATTCATTTTCAAAACATCTTTAACTTGCTCAATTTCCAAAGGATAAAATTTGCCTTTGCCGTGGTCCTTTTCATAACAATAGTACATCAAACCTTTAAAGATATCAGTCTTCATTAAGACGGCATTGCCTTCCAAAGTTTGTATTCTGTCCGCTCTGGTAGGAAATTGTTCCAATGCGTCCATATATGTATCTAATTCATAATTTAAACAGCATTTCAAGCGACCACACTGTCCAGAAAGTTTCGATTGATTGATTGCCAGATTTTGGTATCTCGCAGCAGTAGTTGAAACTGATTTAAAGTCAGTCAGCCAGGTAGAGCAGCACAATTCTCGTCCACAAGGGCCCAAACCGCCGATTCTTGCAGATTCCTGCCTTGCTCCGATCTGCCTCATCTCAATCTTCACCTTGAACTCCTTTGCGTATTCACGGATTAGTTCCCGAAAATCAACTCTTCCGTCAGCCGTGTAATAGAATGTTGCCTTTCTTTTGTCTCCCTGAAATTCAACATCACCGATTTTCATATCTAGATTAAAACTGCGAGAAATCGCCCTTGCCTGAATCATAGTTGCCTTTTCCGCATCTCTCGACTCCTGTAACTTCTCCAAGTCTCGTTCATTGGCTTTCCTGATAATATTTGGTAGAATGGCGTTTTCCTTCACTCCTCGCTTTTTCATTTGAATTCGTACTAATTCACCTGATAAAGTAATTCTACCAACATCGTAACCATTATTATCGGCTTCTACCAAAACCATATCGCCGGTACTCGCTCTTGATGAGGGTGGGTTTTTAAAAAATTCTTTTCGAGAACCGTTTTTAAAACTAATCTCGACATTATCGTAACTATTGAAATCTTCAATGTCCAGGGCAGTTAACCAATCAAATGTGTTCATTCGGTTACAACCTCCTGTACTGCAACCATTACTGTTACAACCCGCTACCGTATCTCCTGCTTTACTTGTCGAACAAGTAGTACATCCTTTGCACGCCATTATGTGATATATATGAAGGCAAAAAAGCCTTTTGAGTCAATTAAAAAAATTTCTTATTCCACAATCTGTCTAATAATAATACATCTTGGTTCGCAAATATACGTTTAAACAAATAAAAAGTTGATTTTAATAACAAATTAAAATATTTTTATAACAGTTGAAAACTGGAACCAAGCCAAATAATTTGATTTTAATGAGGATTTCTAGCGTGCAATCTACACGCTCTACCGCGGCGTACGTGTCTCGAAATTTAGAAATATCTACAATGTTTTGGTGATTTTTTCTACCTTTGCCATTCGAAACCTGCAGTAATCATTGGTTTTCTCATTGCAAATCAAAGTAAATTATGAAGATAATTAAAGAACTCTGGTTGTTTCTTAGCAGCGTCGTATTTATAAAAAATTGCCTTGGAGTAATCGCTTTTATCTTCGGTTTTATTTTTATTACCACCTATTGGCTCAAATGCTATACCGACCATGGTGAATCGCTTGCCGTGCCTAGTTTTATCGGCATGAGCCTTGAAGAGGCACAGATAAAAGCGAAAAATAGAGGTTTTACTTTGGTTGTAAGTGATTCTACCTATCGACCCGGAATGCCTCCACATGTAATTTATGAACAAAATCCGAAAAATGGGAGGGTAAAAAAAGACAGAACTTTCTACCTGGCAATTACAAAAGCTATCCCGGATATCTTTGTCCTGCCCGATATCAACAATGGAATGGATGACTTTGAGAAATATGCAAAGAGACTCAAAGATCAGGAGATTAATGCCGAAATTGTCGCCAGAAAATACCATGAAATTCTCGAACCCAACACCATACTGGAGGTCATTTACAAAGGCGACACAATCACGAAATTATTGCCAAATGGAATTGAAGTACACAAAGGAGAGTCTATACAGTTCGTGGTCTCAGAACGGGAAAACACAATTATGGAAATTCCTAATCTAATCTGCAAAAAAGTAGACGCCGCAAAATTCATTATCAATTCTTCAAATATCATCCTGGGAAACATCATTAAAGATAAATCAGTAACCGATGAAGACCAGGCATATGTGTGGAAACAAGAACCTCCCTACCAAGAGGGTTCCTCGATTAGAATAGGCGAACAAATAACCATCTACATCACTGCAAAAGTTCCAAATGGATGCGAATAGTTAGAATTCGGCGTGTTAATTGTTAATGATTGCTTAGTCATAACAATTTACTGATAACTGCGTTATTTAAAAGCTACAAGATCAACTTTTTTAACTTTACAGCTTGATTGCTGCTTTAATTTCCTACTAATTGTAAATTTCTGTCAGCAATATTGAACTACTAAATCGCTTAATACTTTTTAAGAATGCGCATATTTTACACTTTTCTGTTTCTGTCCTTTTATGCCTATAGTAGTTTCGGACAAGGCGTAATAGAACTACCGCTTCAGTCAAATCCGGTCTTGGTCTCTAAATTTCAAAAGGACCTGGCCGCAAACGCGGAAATTCTTAAAAAAGTAAACACTCCGACGTCTACAGTAAAGGCCAGTTCAAGAGGACCGAAGGCCTTTGTTGATACGCTTTACATCGTCTCCGGTGATTCTTTACTGATTGAAACGGATACATCCGGATTTTTTCTTGACACCTTATTTCTTGCTAATAACAGTTTCAATTATGGCGAGGCTAAGCCTGTTTACAAATTTAATAGACCAGCCAAAACAAATACATTTCAGTTCAAATCGCAGCAAGGCATAATACTTGGAAAAGATACACTTGGAATTGTTTTAAATTTTACCAATAAAAACAAACCCGCCGACACCTTGTACTATTGGGTAATAGTTAAAAGAAAAAACAACAACAGTATCTTGCCATTAATTTACCTTAAAGCCGAAAAAGATACAATTCTGTGCGCCAGTAAACTTGGTCTTACAGGATTATTGGTTTCTTCGACCA
The DNA here is from genome assembly GCA_049316985.1 of Saprospiraceae bacterium. Classification (GTDB taxonomy): domain Bacteria; phylum Bacteroidota; class Bacteroidia; order Chitinophagales; family Saprospiraceae; genus CANHEE01. The sequence goes on from JBMOJB010000005.1 coordinate 37,694, forward strand.
TTGCCGATTGTCTGGGAGAAGATATTTCATTTATAAAAAGAAAAGCTTATTCTTTCCTGGATACTTGTGTCTATTACAAGGCTTCTCGTTTAGGTGGTACGGACAGCACTACCTGTCTGACTTTGTGCGACGAAAATCAAGTTTGTGATAATTTTCTTTTTCCAATAAAAGTACTTCAGGACACACTTTCAACAAAAGAAAGCGAATTGTTTATGGACGATTTTTCTTATGAAGGCCCTTATCCTGACTCCAAAAAATGGTTAGACGACAGGGCATTTATAAATTCGACTATGGCTACCAATCCTCCCTCGGTGGGTATGGCAACTTTTGATGGACTCAACTATACCGGAAGCCCTTACGGAAATGGCTTTGGAATCTCTGACGTCCTCACCTCTGCCTACTTGAATTTGACAAAGAACAATATTCCTTTATACCTTAGCTTCTATGTGCAACCAAAAGGGTTGGGCTTCTCACCTGATATCGCCGACCGCTTTATAATTGAGTTTAAAACACCCACAGACCAATGGGTGGAGGTCAAATCTATTAGCACAGACAGATTCTATGCCGTGAGCGAAGCAGCACCCGATTTTAAACAATACAGCATTGCCATAAGTGATAGTTATTTGTACAAAGGATTCCAATTCCGATTCAGGGCTTTTGGGAGCAGGACTGGTATTAATGATGTTTGGAATTTGGATTATGTACGAATATCAAAGGAAAATCCTCAAAATACCAATGGCGATCCTAATGGCTTCAACGATCTTGCCTTTACTCGCAAGCCGGGATCATTTTTAAAAAATTACACCGCTGCACCTTGGAAACATATCAAAGGTTTTGAAACCCAAGAGGTAAAAACTTTTTTGCCAATTGATATTTATAGTCACTTTTCTACCGATCAAAATATTACTGATTCCAGAGCGGAAATCAAAGAAAAGACTGGTGGCACGAATCTTTTCAATAACTATTCATACTTCACGGCTAGTTTTTTGAATATACAGCCAATGAAACATATCAATCAAAAAATTGATATTAACCCTAGTCCAAAAAAAGATTTATTCGATAACCTACTGTTGATTCCCGCAAATGCTGAAAATCTTGAGTTCAACACTATTCTTTCTTTTGACTTACCCAAAGAACAAAATAAAGATTACGGAACTTCGATCACTCAAAATGACCAGGTAAGTAACACAACGATTTGCAGCAACTATTTCGCTTACGATGACGGCACTGCCGAAAGTGTAATCACAACACAAGGAACAGAATCACAATTGCAGGTAAAGTTTAGGGCAAATGTCGATGATAGTTTGCGTGCAGTGAGCATTCATTTTCCTCATTTTAATAAGGATATTACCAATATGCGATTTAATCTACGCGTTTTTATTGGTTCATTAAGTGGAACGCCGGCCTACGAAAAATTATTTTTAAGACCTGATTATCCGGATCGATATGAGAATAAACTCCAGGGCTTCACGCAGTACCTCCTAACCGATTTGGCCGCCAATCCAAAAGCACTCTATATTCCCAAAGGAGACTTTTATGTAGGATGGCAGCAAGTTACTACGGGCGTTGAACCCTTCGTCGTCGGATTTGACAAAAACAACCCCGAAGCCATGGTCAATAATTTTAAAAATACTACCGGTAGCTGGCAACCGCTAACAGGTTCAAAAGGAGCTTTAATGCTAAGACCTAAGTTAAGCAGTATGGCTAGTCAGGTCTTATCCAATTCTGACCGCGATCTACTCACTGCTTCAATATTTCCAAATCCGGCGACCGAATATTTATATGTAAATATCCCTTCCGATGAAATGGTGGATATACAATATGAAATATTCGACATGTCTGGGCGCTTGATTCAGAGTGGCATCACATCACAGACAATTGACATTGCCAATATTAGGAACGGTGTGTATATTGTTCGGCTTCTGTCTTTAGATAACCGCCTGCAGAGCCACCATAAAATTTCAATAATCAAATAAATTTTAAATCAATAGATATGGATATTAATGTTGTAGAACTGAAACAACGCCTTGATGCAGGAGAAAATTTTATTTTTATTGATGTGCGCGAACCACATGAATTTGAAGAATTTAATATTGGAGCCAGACTAATTCCGCTCGGAACAGTCGTCGACAGAATCACAGAGTTCGATGACCAAAAAAGTGAAGAAATAATTATCCATTGCAGAAGTGGAAAAAGAAGTGGAATGGCCCAAATGCTATTCCAACAAGCGGGTTTTACTAATGTCCGCAATGTTGAGGGTGGAATTTTAGATTGGATTGATAAATTTGGCAAATAATTTTTCTGAAAATTTATGAATAAATTATTACCGGTATTTTTCGTTCTGCTGTTGTTGGCTTTCGGTTGCAAAAAGAAAAACTCGATACCTGCTTCACCCGATATGGCAAATTTGCCACAAGAGTTTCGAAGCTTCTATGATAAGTTTCATGCTGACAGTGTATTCCAGTTGAAGCACATTCAGTTTCCACTTCAGGGATTACCATCAGACGTTGACAGCGCCACCCTCGTGGATAAAGATTTTTATTTTACTCAAGATGTGTGGAAACTTCATCAATTGGTAGATTTTAGTACAGGAGAATTTTCGCAGTCCATCAAACCCTTGACAGAACGGATGGTAGTGGAGCAAATTTTCAAAAGCGATAATAGTTTTGCAATTGAAAGACGTTTTGCTAAATTGAGCGACAACGAATGGTACCTGATCTACTACATTGCTCCCAATCGTTTTTCGAAAATTCAAAAATAATTCCATTTGTCAGCAGTACAAAAAACCTACTTTGCTTCGGATTTCCATTTAGGTATCAATGCACGTCTAAGTTCATTAGAACGTGAAAAGCAAATATGCAGATGGCTGGACAGTATCCGCGAAGATGCCGAAGCGCTGTACCTGGTTGGCGATGTTTTCGATTATTTTTTTGAATACAAGCGTGTAATTCCAAAAGGGTTTTCACGGATTTTGGGAAAGTTAGCCGAATTGAGGGATGAAAACCTGCCCATTTTCTTCTTTACAGGTAACCATGATATGTGGATGTTCCACTATTTCGAAGATGAAATGGGAATACCTATTTATAGGGAACCCATTGAAATAAATATTCACGGGAAAAATTTTTGGATTGGGCATGGCGACGGATTAGGACCCGGAGATTACGGATACAAAATGATTAAGGCTATTTTTGCCAACAAAACCTGTCAATGGCTTTTTGAGCGCTTTCATCCCAATTTTGGCATGAATCTAATGTTGAGGTCTTCAGGTCTTAGCAGGAATTCCCAGCCCCGGTCGATAGAATGGCAGGGTATCGACAAAGAAAGGATTGTGGTTTTTGCTGAACAAGAAAGCCTGAAGAAGCCCGATATTGACTTTTTTATCTGTGGGCACCGACATTTACCGATAGATTTTACTTTAGCCAACGGTCACAGCAGATATATCAACCTTGGTGAATGGATGCATAGCAATTCCTACGCAGTTTTTGATGGCAAGGAAGTAACTATGGCATTTTTCGAAACAGACCCTATCAATTTTATATATCCCTGAGCTAGTCTGAGCTTCTGATTTGTTCCAATAATCTATTTAGAATTTCAGCTTCTTGTTCTGAAATTTTCATAGATTCATTCTCCTTATCGATAATTTTCTGATCCAGGTTGGCAAGAATACCCAACGCCTTTGCGCTAATAATCGAAACACTCTCCCTTCTATCCGTTTCAGATTGCTTTCTTTCTATTAATCCATCTCTGAAAAGTCTCTCCAAAATACGGGGTACATTGGGGCTTTTCTCTATCATTCTCTCAGCAATATCCTTTACACATAAATGTTTGGGCAAAGAACCCCTCAAAATTCGTAAAACATTAAATTGCTCATTAGTGAGATTATAGCTTTTTAACACGCTGTTTATCTGAATTTTCATCCAATATGCAGTGTACAATAAATTCAAAACACCTTTGTGCTTCTGATCACGAAATTTGTTGGTTTGAAGTGCTTCTTCGATCTTCATATCTATAAAATAGACTCAAAATTAATTATTTGTAGGCAGAAAAATCAATATATTTGCATAAAACAAGGAAATGATAAAATATTTTACTTTCTATGTCATACTGGCAATTTCATATTCTTCGTGCGTGTCGGGATACAAATTAAATGCAAAAGCGCAACAGGCTTTCCCGGAAAGCTGGATTGGGAATTGGGAGGGAACCCTTAAAATCTACGCTGGCAAAGGCCTCGTCCAAAGTCCGCCAATGGAGGTCATTATCAAAAAAATCGACACCTCAGATGTTAGGTACAATTTCGAATTGATCTATGGCGAAAACAAACAAGAAGGACGAAGACCATATCAATTAATAGTTAAAGATCCATCAAATGGTCTCTTTGTGAATGATGAAATGAATAGCATCCAGATGGAGGAGTATTTTATTGGAAACAAATTATATTGCTGGTTTGAAGTCGAGGGTACATTGCTTTTAAGTACTTTTGAAAAAATGGATAATAAATTATTTTTTGAGATTGTAGCAGGCTCGTCCATACCAATTAGCAACAGCGGAGGACAGAAATTTAATGGTGAAGAAATACCGCTGGTAAAGACCTATCCGGTAAAGAGCTGTCAAAAAGCTACTTTAATCAAAAAAAAGTAAAAGCACCCTGTAAAACCCTTTTATACGTTTTTCGTATACTACAAACATGATTGATAAATATGAACTGGTCATCGGTCTCGAGATCCATTTACAACTTAATACGCGCAGTAAGGCTTTTTGCGGGGATGCAGTAGCATTCGGCAGTGCGGCCAATAATCACGTGAGCGCAATTTCTCTTGGACATCCCGGTACTTTGCCAAGACTTAACAAGGAACAGCTTAAGAAAGCTGTTAAACTTGGTATCGCATTGGGTAGTACAATTAGTTTGGTCAGCAAATTTGACCGAAAAAACTACTTTTACGCCGATTTGCCCAAGGGGTATCAAATCACACAAGATAAAGTTCCCATTTGCGTAGGAGGGGGAATAGAAATCAAGACCGCTGCCGGACCTCGCTACATCAGGTTTCATCACATTCATATGGAAGAGGATGCAGGAAAACTTATTCATGATATGGATGATCATTTCTCTTTCATCGATTTGAACAGAGCGGGTACTCCTCTTCTGGAAATGGTTACTGAACCCGATTTAAGAACAGCCGAAGAAGTAGCAGCTTTAATGAGTTCCATTCGTCAGCTTGCGCGCTATCTGGAAATTTCTGATGGAAATATGGAAGAAGGTTCCATGCGATGTGACTGTAATATATCAGTTAAGCTAAGGACGGCAGATGAACTCGGTGAAAGATGCGAAGTCAAGAATGTAAATTCAATGAAATTTGCGAAGCAAGCAATCGAATACGAATTCAAAAGACAGGTCGAAATAATTGAAAATGGTGGAAAAATTGAAAGAAATACCTTAAATTTTGATCCAAATACAGGCATCACCACACCACTCCGATCAAAAGAAGATGCCAATGATTATCGTTATTTTCCTGAACCAGATCTTTGCCCGGTTCGCATTTCAAAAGAAGAAATTGAGGAAATAAAAGCACTAATGCCCAGGCTACCCAAAGACCTGTTTGACGAATTTACAGCTGAGTTTGGTCTTAGTCAACAAGAAGCGGAGATCCTAACCGAAGAGAAAGAAATGGGTTTGTATTTTAGAAATCTATGTCTGACCGCTCCCAACAAAAAAAGTCTGACAAATTTGGTAATAAATAAAATCAGACCCTATTTAATTGAAAACAACCTTACCTTAGACAATTTATCAGCCAAAAATCATCAAATACTAGCTTTTTTAAAATTGATTGAAGATGGCATCGTCAGTAGTGCAATTGCTTATCAACGAATATTTCCGTACATCATGGAGAATAATTCCAAAATGCCACTGCAAATTGCTCAAGAATTGAATTTAATCCAAAGCTCCGATACTGATTTTATTGAAAATATCTGCAAAGAAGTGATACTCGCTTTCCCTGATAAAGTAAAGTACTATCAAAAAGGTAAAAAAGGCTTAATTGGTTTTTTCATGGGAGAAGTTATGAAGCGATCCAAAGGACAAGCTGAACCGAAATCTACCACAGAAATACTGAACCGAATGTTGCTGCAATAAAAAAAGAAGCCGAAAAACAAATTAAATCTGTTTTTCGGCTTCTAAGCATTAATCTGCAATATCAAAATGAACCTCCCAGCGAGTTCCCACTGGTATTACACGCATCGCTTTGGAATCATTATCACCTCCATTGACACGAATGTGCTTATTGTTGCCATTGTATTTTTGAGAACCTACCTTATTATCCGGAAACCAAACAGACTTGCCCCAAAGATAAGCTTCTTCCTGTGTGATGCCCTTTTTGAAAGTTAAAATCCTTTGTGATCCGCCGTCATACTTCTTTAAAGTAAAATGCGTTCCATCTTGAAAATCCTGATCATAAGTCATAGTATTATCCTTGCTGGATTCTTTCGCTACTCCCTTCCGCGTTGAATTTTGACCGTACAGTGCATCGATTGCGTCCTTTTCATTGCTGCTGACTCCTTTAGCTTCTTGTAAATCCGGATTGACCATTAATGATGACAAATAGCCGTCAAATGCCCAACCTTCTTCTTCCCCAAATTTCACTTTTACCCAATGCCCTTTTATGATATAGCCCTTGAACTCCTCGACTTGATGCGCAGAAGCCATCAAACCCTCGGTCTGTACAATAACTACTGAACCGAATGGAATTAAAGTTTTCTTTTTGCCATTTGAATTGGCATTATTTCTTAATGTCAAACCTGATTTTGCTAAAACAGTTAATTTATCCCCCGCTTTATAAGATCCAATTGCCTTTGTCTGAAAAATAACAGCAAGCATAAAAATTAGTGACAAAACTTTTGTTTTCATTATTACAAATAAGTGTTTTTAGTAAAAAATTAATTTTCAAGCGTCAAAATAATACTTTTTATTACAAAACTAAGCAAACTATTCCTTATTTTTAGAATCAATGACAATTGTGACTGGCCCATCATTTACCAAAGATACCTTCATATCGGCTCCAAACTCTCCAGTTTTTACCCCTTTGCCGGTAATTTCTAACAGTTGACTGACAAATTTTTCATATTTAGGAATGGCAAAATCCGGCTTTGCTGATCGCAGAAAGGACGGCCTATTTCCTTTTTTTGTGCTTGCAAATAGCGTAAATTGACTAATAACCAATATTTCGCCGTCTATTTCCAAGAGCGACAAATTCATGAGCCCCTTGGCATCTGAAAAGATTCTGAGATTAGATATCTTGTTTGCAAGCCACACAATGTCTTCATCATCATCTGATTCTTCAACCCCGACCAGAATCAACAATCCCTTTCCAATAATAGATTTAACCTGTGTATTGATGGTTACTGCTGCTTCACTTACACGTTGAATGACTACTCTCATAATGATAATTCCTTTAGCATATCAATTAAAAAATGCAATAATAATAAAAAAAGTGTGGAAAGCAGATTTAAGAATTCTAATGCCAACTTCAATTATGCCACTTTTTGGGAAAAACGCTTACCTTTGTGGCGAAAAGAAAACCCATGCCCTCATTAGGGTATCTATCAAACTTTTTATTAAGATTTCATTAATCTACCGTTCTTAGAAAGAATTATTTCAAAACTTACTTTCATAAAAAATGACTGAAATAACTTCAAATCAAATATCTCACAAGAAAACCGAAAATCAAGATTTCATAAAAAAAAATGAGCTATTACGTGACTACTGGCTTTGCAACATGAGTAGGGAGGCCAGTGTAATTGCGCGCAAAGAAGTATTGACGGGTAAAGCAAAGTTTGGAATTGTAGGAGATGGAAAGGAACTGCCACAAATTATAATGGCGAAAAACTTCAAGGAGGGCGACTGGAGATCAGGTTATTACAGAGACCAAACTTTTATGTTTGCCAAAGGTCTGTGCACAATTGAAGAGTTTTTTGCCCAATTGTATGCTGATCCAATAAACGATCCGTTCTCGGGCGGGAGGCAAATGAACAATCATTTTAGCTCAAAAGCAGTTGATTCGCAAAATGGAGAATGGACCAATCACAAAGCGCTTTTCAATGTTTCGTCAGATAATTCAAATACTGCGGGACAAATGCCAAGGGCGTTGGGGCTCGCATTAGCATCAAAAAAATACCGACAGCATAAAACACTTTCAAGCAGTACCAATTTTTCAGATGCTGGGAATGAAGTGGTTTTTGCGACAATTGGAGATGCAAGTACTTCGGAAGGTCACTTCTGGGAGACCATTAATGCTGCAGGTGTTCTGCAGGTACCCTTGGTTACATTTGTTTGGGATGACGGTTACGGAATCTCGGTTCCTACCAAATTTCAAACCACTAAAGGTTCGATTTCAAAAGTTCTCCAGGGTTTTAATAGCAATGAAGATGGCAACGGTGTCGATATTTATGTAGCTAAAGGCTGGGACTATGAAGAAATGAACCATGTTTTTGAAAATGCGGTCAAAAAAACAAGAGAAACGCATATTCCCTGTCTTATACACGTCACTGAAGTAACACAACCACAAGGTCACTCAACATCGGGGTCACACGAAAGATACAAGGATGCAGAGAGACTAGAATTTGAGAAAACGCATGATTGTATCGTAAAGCTAAAAGAATACATTTTATCTACAGGTTTCGCTACTAATGAAGAGCTGGAAAAGATCGAGGCGGAAGCCAGAATTCATGCACGTGAAGGAAGGAGAAACGCTTGGACAAACTTCCATGGACAAGCACAAAAGTACCTTTACGATGTGATGGAGATTTACGATGTACTAACTCAAAGTAGCGACATTCAGTACTTTGTGGAAGAGCAAAAAAAGGCTTTAAAAAGCCTCGTCGATCCACATTTAAGCGAAATTTCGAAAAACGTTCGTATAACACTATTCAAAATAGGAAATCGAAACGTAGCGCAACCACTAAAGAATTGGTATGACAACATCTTGGCAAAAGCGGAAAATTGGTATCACGTTGATTTATATAGCAGTTCTCCAAAAAGCGCGCTAAAAGTAAAGCCTGTAGCTCCCATTTTTTCACCGAGTAGCCAAACCAAAAGTGGATATGAAATAATCAATAAGTTCTTTGAAAAAGCATTCGAAAAATATCCTGAGACTTACGCTTTTGGGGAAGATGTGGGAAAAATCGGGGATGTCAATCAAGGATTCATGGGATTGCAGGAGAAATTTGGCGATGACCGAATCTTTGACGTAGGAATCCGGGAGCTGACTATCATGGGACAAGCACTGGGTATGTCGATGCGTGGGCTCAAGCCAATTGCTGAAATTCAATATCTTGATTACTTATACTATGGACTCGAACTTCTGGCAGACGACATGTCTTGTCTAAGATACCGTTCAAAAGGTTTGCAGCAGGCGCCGGCAATCATCCGTACAAGAGGACATCGCCTTGAAGGTATATGGCATTCCGGATCTCCACTTGGCATGATGATTCATTCTCTTCGAGGAATGTACATCTGCGTGCCCAGAAATTTTACTCAAGCGGCAGGAATGTACTGCACCTTATTGCAATCCGATGATCCGGCTATAGTAGTAGAACCACTCAACGCTTACCGGTTAAAAGAACAAATTGCTGACAACATTGGTGAATATTCAATCGAACTGGGAAAAGTTGATGTTTTACAAGAAGGAAGCGAGGTTACTTTGGTAACTTATGGTTCTTGTGTTCGAATCGCACAAGAGGCTGTTGCACTTCTTAACCAATATGGAATTTCCGTTGAATTGATAGATGTTCAAACACTGCTTCCTTTCGATAGGAATGGCGATATTTCAAAATCGCTTTTAAAAACAAGCAGAATTGTTTTTCTGGATGAAGATGTGCCAGGTGGAGCAACTTCTTACATGATGCAGGAAGTGATCGAAAAGCAAGGCGGATATCGTTTCCTTGACTCAGCTCCTTTAACAATTACAGCAGCGGCACATAGACCTCCTTTTGGCTCAGATGGAGATTACTTTTCAAAACCAAGCTCGGAAGATGTATTCGAGAAGATTTATAAACTGATGATGGAAGTCGAACCAGCAAGATTTGTTAATGTGTTTTAATACGGTGCGTCAACCTGTTAGCATTGATTACCAATAAAAAAAACCGCTAGGATTATTTTTCTAGCGGCTTTTTTTTCCTCAATCAGAAAAAATATCACATTAGCAAAATTTGGCATGTATATTGCAGTAAATAAAAAAGAAATCTAAGCTACAAAAAATCTATCTAAACCTGAGTTTATGTCCCCCCACAACTCGGGGTTTTTTATTTTTACAAGTTTGAAGTGAGAAGTAAATCCAAATTTGTTGTTTTTATTCCAAATCTGCTACCTATATAGTCATTGGTTACATGTCCCTTGAATGTGTACACACCATGTCTCAACCCATGATCCGAATAAAGCAAGTCTTCAATACTTCCCGTAAATTGAGTTTTAAGTAACAGTGGAGTCAGAATATTACTAACAGCCATTGAAGCAGTACGTGGTGTTCTTGAAGCTATATTGGGGACACAATAGTGAATAACGCCATGTTTGATAAATGTCGGTTTATCATGCGAGGTTACTTCTGATGTCGCAAAACAACCACCTTGATCAATACTTACGTCAATAATTACAGCACCAGGCTTCATTTTCAGGACCATATCTTCCTGCACAATCATGGGAGCTCTCCCTGATTTAGAATGAATTGCACCAATAGCTACATCGGCAGTAAGTAATTCGCTCTCAAGTGTATAAGGGTCAATCGATGACGTATAAAGCTGCCGTCCGATTTGCTTTTGCAAGCGCATTAATTTGTAGATATTATTATCAAAAATCCTGATTTCTGCACCCAAGCCTAATGCTGCTCTGCTGGCAAACTCAGCTACTACTCCAGCTCCCAGAATAACTACTTTAGCAGGGGCAACTCCTGATACCCCACCAAGCAAAATCCCTGAGCCTCCTTGTGTCTTTGTAAGTAATTCTGCCGCAGATTGTATCGCACTTATTCCAGCGATTTCGCTCATAATCCTAACTATTGGAAAGCTGCCATCTTGGTCCTGCATGTATTCCATAGCTAGCGCAATTACCCTTTTCTGTTTCAGTTGCAGAATATAATTGACATCAATAGTGGCAAGTTGCAAAGGAGAAATGAGAATTTGATTAGGGTGCATCAAATTAATTTCATCTAAAGTTGGAGGTGCTACTTTTAGCAAAATATTACATTTGAAGACCTCTGTAATTTCAAATACAACTTCTGCTCCGGCTTCTGAAAAATCTCTGTCAGAATAATTAGATTTCATTCCGGCTCCCGCTTCAATAATGACTCGGTGACCATGTGCAACTAAAGTTGTAACAGACGAAGGCACAAGCGCAACTCTATTTTCTTGAAGCGTACTTTCTTTCGGTATACCAATGAAAAGAGATTTTTGCCGATAATGAATTTCAAGGGTCTCTGTCTGCGTATGCCACTCAGTGTGTAACAGAGGTGAAATACTAATTTTTGGTTGATCTCCCATATTTTTCGCTTTGGAATATAGAACAAAGATAGTTTTTTTTCAAAAACTACCAAACAAACTCAATCGCTTGTTCCAAATCCGGATGAAGACTCTTACTTATGGGACATGCATACGCTATTTTTTCCAAAATCTGCTTTTCTTCTTCTGTGTAGTCATTGGAGGGCATAGTAATACGGACTTCGATTCTGACAATTCTTCTTGGTGGATCACTAGACATAATTTTTTGCACTGTAGCACTGGCGCCATCGATTGTAAGCCCCCTGCTCATTGTTCCAATTGCCATAGTTGTCAACATACAACTTCCAAGTGCAGTAGCCATCAAATCTGTTGGGGAAGAAGCCAGCCCTTTTCCATGATTATCTGTTGGGGCATCCGTTAGGACAGCGCTTCCGGATTGTATATGTACCATTTCAGTGCGTAAATCACCGAGGTAAGTAATTTTTGAAGTCATACGAATTAGATCATTTGAAAAATTAATAAAAAACACTGGACAATAGACAATAAAAAAGGCAAAAAACACCATTTCTGGAAGCTTTTTGCCTTTTTATAAATTCTCAAATGTTAATTGCTCAACATTACCGGCATTACCAACATTAAAATTGTGCAACCATCATTTTGTTCAGATGGCAACAAAATTCCAGCTCTTGTTGGTGTTGAAAGTTCTAGTTTTACTTCATCAGACTCCAGCACAGTTAACATTTCTATGACAAATTTGGCATTGAATCCAATCGTTAGCGGGCTTCCTTCATATGTACAAGGCAACTGCTCCGTTGCTTCATTGGAAAAGTCAAGATCTTGAGAAGAGATATTTAAACTGCCATCATTAATGTTCAAAATAACCTGATTTGTAGTCTTGTTGGCATAAATAGAAATTCTTTTTAGCGAATTCTGAAAGTCCATTCGATTAACCGTCAACAAATTGGGGTTTTCAACCGGTATAACTGCGTTGTAATCAGGGTATTTCTGGTCGATAAGCCGACAAACAAGTTTCGTATTCCCAAAATTAAAAAATGCATTTGACTTATTGAATGACAATTCTACTTCTCCACTTTGAGGAAGTGCATTCTTTAATAAATTTAGTGCTTTTTTGGGCAGGATAAATGTACTACTAAAATCACCTTGCACATTATGCACCGTATACTTTACCAATTTGTGTGCATCAGTTGCTACAAAAATTATTCGTCCTGACTCAACTTGAAAATACACCCCCGTCATTGCCGGACGCAAATCATCATTGCTGGTTGCAAAAAGCGTTTTAGATATGGCTTGACTTAAGTCGTAAGCGCTTAATGTAACTGTTTCCACTGTATCCGGTTCCGGAATACTTGGATAATCCTCACCATTTTCTCCAGAGAGCCTGTATTTTCCATAGGCCGAAGTAATTTCAATTCCAAAAATCTCATTGAACGAAAAACTAATCGGCTGTTGAGGAAGGGCTTTTAAGGTATCCATCAAGATTTTAGCAGGAACAGCGATTGAACCATTTCCATCTGAATTTACGTCAATATCTGTCCGAACAGACGTCTCAAGGTCTGTTGCCGCAATGGTTAATTTATTATCCTGAATATTGAATAAAAAATCTTCCAATATAGGCAAAACAGGATTCGAAGCGATAGCCCCGCTTACCAACTGCAGTTGTTTGAGTAGATCTGATGAGGAAACGCTAAATTTCATAAATTAATTAACTTTTAAACTTTTATACATTTAAGCTGGCAAATATAGTGCCTTCCCGCATTAATTTCAATGAAAGATGCTAACATTTTGTGGAAAAGGTACTTATTTTATACAGCTTTGAATCTTCGATGAGTATTTTCTTCCAATCAAGGTCTATCTTTGTCGCATTTGAATTAATTTTCACGAAAACATGTCATCCACCAGTAATAATATTAAAATTCAGAATCATATAAAACCCTCAAATTCTGAAGGCTATACTATTTTCCCCGGCACTTTAGCGAAGTCCTGGAAGGATTGGTTCTCTCAAAGATCATACAGCTCTATTTTCATTTTAGTTGATGAAAATACGAAGGAAAAATGTTTGCCTGTTTTTTTAGCTAAAACCGAAATCCATTCCTACCTTCTTATTGAAATTGAATCCGGCGAAAGCAACAAAACCATATCCACGTGTGAAAAAATATGGTCCCAAATGATGAAGTTTTCTGCGGATAGAAAATCGCTCTGTATAAATTTGGGGGGGGGAGTAATTGGTGACATGGGTGGTTTCTGCGCGTCAACTTATAAGCGGGGAATAGATTTTGTACAAGTTCCTACTACACTCTTGGCGCAAGTTGATGCTTCAATTGGCGGAAAACTGGGAATCGACTTCAATAATATAAAAAATGGAATCGGGATTTTTCAAAACCCGGTCGCAGTGTTTATTGACATAGATTTCTTAGCTTCTCTGCCAGAAAGAGAATTAAAAAGCGGGTTTGCCGAAATGCTTAAACATGCCCTCATTTCAAGTGAGCGTGATTGGGCCCTTTTATCAAAGGAGCTTCCTGAAGTTAATGCTGCGCTGATTTACAATATCGCAAATTCACTAAAAATAAAAAAAGCATTTATAGATAAAGATCCTTTTGAAGAAAACATCCGAAAAGCACTAAATTTCGGACATACTATTGGTCATGCCATTGAAAGCTACTATATTCTGCATAAAAATCCAATCTTACATGGAGAAGCAATTGCCATAGGAATAGTATGTGAATCTTATTTGTCAGCGATAGTGCTTGGCTTTCCTATTGAGCAATTAGAAAAGATTGTTTTGGGCTTTTCCAAAATCTTTCCAAAGGTTGAACTTCCTGAAAATTCTTTTGATTATCTAATTGAATTGATGCATCAGGATAAAAAAAATGAAAAGAATTTTGTCAACTTCACGCTACTCCTCGAAATAGGGAAAGCGAAAATCAATCAATATCCGGATAAAATACTAATTTGTAATAGCTTAAAATACTACCTTCAAAATTACCCAGATTAAGATGAAACCAATAATTGCAAATTTAATTCGACTGTCGCTTCTGACGATAACAATAATCACCGCCTGCAAAGATGAAAAAGATATTTCAGGGTACTATTTTCCAGTTAATGCGCTGAAAGAAGGAAAAGTCTATGAGTATCGTTTCGTTGGAAAACCGGACGTTTTACCCGAATATTGGTATCATATCACAGTAAATGCCGACCCTAAATCGAGTGAAAAAAAGGGAAGATACTTTGTTAGTACTTTGTATGGGCCGGAAATGGAACCCAAACAACTCGTTAGCGAAGAAGTTGTCAGCAATGGTATGCTGTTAGACGAATTACATCTTTATTTTAAAGACAGTATAGGCAAATTTGTAAAAGTTGATCCGGTGATTATTTCAAGGAACGTGTATCCTTTCCAATTTCAAGATACAACTACTAAATATTTCTATAAAATCTTTTTTAAAAACCCTTTTGATTCACTGCAGACAACATACTTAACAAGGACCAGAACCTACAAAGGGAAAACAACCTATGCATACAAGGGAAAAGATTATGATTGCGTGGAATTTGCATTAGAAGAGAAGTATGCAGATGATAAGGAAGGTCGTTGGGAAAAAATTGTATATGGCAAAGAATTATATGCAAAAGGGATTGGACTTATCTACTATAAAAAAGGCTTACAGGCGGACTTTAATTTAGAATACGAACTAGCAGATATATACACCCAGGAAGAACTTGAAAAGAAATTAAAATGATACAACTATTTTGCAGAATAATACCTCTTTACTAACTAATACGCAGATAATCAAGTTAAAAATATTTTTATTTCAAAAAATTGCTGTATCTTTGCAGGCTGAATTCAAAAATTCACTATGACCCTTTGTAAATTCACGTATTTTTTCTTTGCTTTTTCCTTTTTTACGCTTATTTCATGTAAATCTGAATATGAAAAACTTCGCACATCCGGAAATACAAAAGCAATTATGGCCAAAGCCATGGACTATTACAAAAAGGGTGATTACACAAAAGCGCAGGGTCTTTATGACCTGATTATTTCAAATTTGAGAGGTTCTGTAGATGCAGAAAAAGTATACTTTGAATACGCTTACACCCATTTTCATTTGCAAAAATTTGTTTCATCCGCATATTACTTTAAGCAATTTTCTCAAACTTTTCCAAATAGTGAGTTAAAAGAGGAAGCGGATTACATGTCGGCCTATAGTGAATATAAGATGTCTCCTATTTATAGACTTGATCAGACTGCAACAGCAAAAGCTGTAGATGAACTGCAATTGTTTATGAATACTTATCCAACTAGCACGAGAATTAAGGAATGCAATAAACTGATCGATGAATTAAGGGTAAAGCTTGAGAAAAAAGCGTTCGAAGAAGGTGAGTTGTATTTTAATCTTAGGGAATACCAGGCTGCCATACAATCATATAATAATCTATTAAAAGATTTTCCTGAAACAAGCAATGCAGAGCTGGTACATTACAAAATTGCACTCAGCGCCTACAACTATGCTACAAATAGCATTTTAAGCAAACAAGAAGACCGCTATAAACTAGCACGGGAAGAATCAAAAGATTTCTTGCTGAGCTACGAAAAAAGTAAATTTCGCAAAGAAATTGCGTTTATAAATAAAGATTCTCAATTAAAATTAAAAGAAATAGAAAATGACAGACATCAAAACAAGAGCACAAGGAATTGATCCCAATGTACGTGCCCGTGATGTAGTAGATTTGGTGAAGGACACCGGCAATATCTATGAAACACTGGCAATTGTTACCAAACGTGCCCGTCAGCTTGCTATAGATATCAAAATTGAATTGAATAGCAAACTTGAAGAATTTGCTTCAAGCACCGATACTATCGAAGAAATTCACGAAAACAAAGAGCAAATTGAAATTTCAAAGTTCTATGAGCGTCTTCCAAATCCAGTTGTGATTGCCTTAGATGAATTTCAAAGCGGTAAAATCCAACATCGTTACAATAAAGATATTGTAGTGGATGATTTTACAAAGCGCTAATCACATTTGTCGACACGCTCAGAAATCTAAGCAACTGGGTGTGTCGACACTTATTTAACAGTAAGAAATATGCATGGGAAAAAAATTATACTTGGCATATCAGGAAGTATAGCTGCATATAAAGCCGTAAGCCTATGCCGACTTCTGATTAAATCTGGTGCTGAAGTACAAGTGCTGATGACAGAAAACGCTTCACAATTCATTTCCCCACTTACACTTTCCACCCTCTCAAAGAGAAATGTCTTTTCCAGTGTTATCAGTGAATCTGCCTGGAACAACCATGTAGAAATGGGGCTATGGGCAGATTTAATTGTCATTGCTCCTGCAACGGCTAACACCATCGCAAAAATGGCAAATGGCATTTGTGATAACATTCTTGCTGCAGTATACCTCTCCGCTCGTTGTCAAACCTTAATCGCTCCGGCGATGGATCTCGATATGTGGCATCACCCTGCAACGCAAAAAAATATCGACACACTTAAATCCAATGGTGTTATCCAAATTCCTGTTGGTGTCGGTGAACTTGCGAGTGGCCTGGTAGGTGAAGGAAGAATGGCCGAACCAGAAGAAATTGTAACTTATATCAGTGATATCGTCACAAGACAATATGATTTTTCTGGCAAAAAAATCATGATAACAGCCGGACCTACTTATGAGGCTATCGATCCTGTCAGATTTATTGGCAATAAGTCGTCCGGAAAAATGGGCGTTTGTTTGGCAGAAGAATTAAGTGAAAGAGGCGCCGAAGTAGTGCTTATATTGGGTCCTTCTAATCTGCAAGTCAAATCAAAAAACACAAAAGTCATTCATGTGACAAGCGCGCAGGAAATGTATGACGCCAGTCTTCAATATTTCCCTTCGGTCGATGCTGCAATTATGTCAGCAGCAGTGGCTGATTATCGCCCAGCTTCCATCGCTGAAAATAAAATAAAAAAAACCGGCGAAATCCTCGAACTAAAACTAATCAAAAATCCGGATATTGCGTTCTCTTTAGGTAAGCTAAAAACTGAATCACAAATTCTGGTAGGCTTTGCTTTAGAAACTGAACATGAAGAAGAAAATGCCAGAAAAAAACTGGAGAAAAAGAATTTGGATTTTATTGTACTCAATTCTTTAAGAGACATAGGTGCCGGATTTCAATCTGACACCAATAAAATTACTATTTACCACCAAAACAATAAAGTTGAAAAATTTGAGTTAAAAAGCAAGGAAAATGTAGCCAAAGACATTGCGGCAACATTGAAAACATATTTCAATCCACAATAGTAGTAATTGGAAGCAGCAACCTTCCGCAAAGTTGTACTAATGAAAAAAATCTTTATCTACTCTTTACTTTTTATCACGCTTGCCCAGAAAATTTCTGCACAAGAACTTTTGGCTACAGTTAAAATTAATTCGCCGAAAATTCAAAATACGGATGTGAAAGTATTTAGAACCCTGGAAAGTCAGCTTGTTGAGTTTTTAAATAACACAAAATGGACAGATGACACATTTGAACCTGAAGAAAGAATCAAACTAAACATTACTATTAATATTGACAAAGAGACTGATGGTACTACTTTCGAAGCAGTTATCAATATTCAAGCTACCCGACCTGTATATGGCACCGACACGGAAACACCGATTTTAAATCACTCTGATGACAGAATTACTTTCAATTACGAACAGTACCAGCCGATTCAGTTCACCAGAAACTCCAATCTTGATCGTTTAACTGCGATATTCTCCTTTTATGCCTACTATGTTCTTGGACTTGATTATGACACTTTTAGTTCCTTAGGCGGGGAATCATATTTCCAAATTGCACAGGAAATCGTACGAGCTGCGCCTCAGGTTGAAGGCTGGGTTCCAGGCTCAGTAAATAGAAATCGTTATTGGATGATGGAAAATACTTTAAGTCCAAGAATGAGAAATTTCAGAGAAGCGCAATATACCTACCACAGACTTGGACTTGATACTTTTACAAAAAATAGAGAAGACGCGCAAAATAAAATTATTCTTGCTTTAGATGAAATTAACCGAGCAAACAGTGGATATCCGAACGCAATGATCATTCAAATGTTTGTCGTTGCAAAATCCAATGAAATTATTGAAATGGCCAAAGGGTTTAATAAGCCCCTGAAATTAAAAACCTTTGATGTAATGACTAAAATTGACCCCGCAAATATTACCAAATACCAACAAATCGGTCTCGATTACTAGTATAAGAGCCGTTGTGAATATCTGCATAATATTGATCGCGGCCAATACGAAAAGGAAACAAGCGATGTATAAGTTATGCAGCAAAATAAAAAACTATTGGAGCGCGAAATTATAAATACAAATGAAAAGCCGACAAGCAAATGGAAGAATTTTAAAATTAGTTTAGCTAAAACTTTTTCAAAAACATCTTCTCACTTTTTTAGTTTTGGATTTGAAATATGTCTTTCTTTGTCTCGCGAAGTCTTCTTATTCAAATTCTTTTCGAATGCTTCTGTCAAGTCAATGCCGGTTTGATTCGCTAAACAAATCAACACAAACAATACATCAGCCATTTCATCAGCCAAACTTTCTTTGTGTTGAAGTCCTTTTTCGGATTCTTTAAAAGATTGTTCGCCATACAATCTCGCCATAATTCGCGCCAGCTCACCAACTTCTTCCATTAATACAGCAGTGTTGGTCAATTCGTTGAAATACCTGACCCCGACATTTTTTATCCAATCATCAACTTTTTTTTGTGCCTCTTCAATCTGCATTCGTACTATTTTTCAACTGGCAGACCACTAGCCTTCCAGGCATTAATACCTCCTATTAGTTCAAATACATGCTGAAATCCATTCGCTCTCATCAGATCTGCTGCACGTGCACTTCTTCCGCCGACAGCACAATAGACATAATAGTTTTTGCTTTTGTCCATTTTTGATACTACATCCATGAAATTATCAGAATTGTAATTAATATTAACTGCTTTAGCTAAGTGACCGCTTTGGAACTCAGCTTCTGTCCTGACATCCAGCGTGATATTCGAAGCTACTTTGTTCATCTCTTTTTTAAATGTCGGAACATCGATTTTCCCATAATTAGCCTGCGAATAGGAAAAATTGATAAAAAGTACAATTGAAAATAAATTTAACGCGAATAGTGATTTCATAAATGACATTTTATTTAATAAGATCGATTTTATAACCTATTTCCTTTAAATCTTTCCAAACATTTGGATAAGATTTATTGACAACCTCAGCAGCATAAATGGTTACCGGATTAAGTATGCCAAGCGGAAAAAAAGATAAAGCCATCCGATGATCTCCGTAAGTACTCACCTTTATTTCACTATTAATACTACCTTCCAGTTGATAAAATTTCTTGCTGCTGTCTTTAGAAAACCGCCCGGGCAGCGCAATCATTGAAAAACCTATTTTTTCAAGCTCACTTTTCAAAGCTTGAATGCGATCAGTTTCCTTTATCTTTAGCGATTCAATTCCGGAAAACAAACCAACAATTCCTTTTCCAGCTACTAAAACAGCAATTGACTGCGCAAGATCAGGATAATTTTGAAAATCAAATTCGAAAAAAGGGACCACTTTATTTTCCTTTTTGACCAATTTGATCCCATTCGAGTTAAATAATGTTTGGACACCAAAAGTGTCACCGATCTTCTGAATGATGCTATCACCTTGCATACTATCTATGAAAAGTCCATTCAATTGAAGCTCTGTATTATCTGAGAACGCTGCCAAAACATAATAATAGGAAGCAGCAGACCAATCGGCTTCGACAATGATATCTTTGCCTTTGTAATTTTGTTTAGCTATGTTAATTAAATCGTTTTCGAAACCGTACTCAATTCCGAAATAAGACAATAAACTCAGGGTCATTTGTATATAAGGCCGCGAAGCTACTGACGAATTCAATTTAATTGTAAGTCCATGAGGCAATACAGGTGCTATTAGTAGTAAAGCAGAAATAAATTGGCTGCTAATTGAAGCATCAATTTCAATAAAGCGCTCTGCTATTTCAAAGTTAGGTTCTTTAACCAACAAAGGCGGGAAACCCTCATTCTCAAGATACTCAATGTTAGCTCCAATTTGTCTAAGGCACTTAACCAATTCACCAATGGGGCGTTGCTTCATTCTTTCTGATCCTGTCAGAACCTGTTCTCCTTTTTGAATTGCAAAATAAGCAGTCAAAAAACGAAATGTGGTACCTGCCGTCCCGCAATCGTACAAAGTGCTTTTTTGCGACAACAACTTCTCCAAAAGTAATGTATCCTCTGCCTTCGAAATGCGATCAATGCGAAATTTTTCGGAGCTTAGTGCCCTTATAATCAAAAGCCGATTACTAATACTTTTTGATCCTTCGAGTGTAATCTCTCCCAGTACCGAACGGGAAGTATGTTGAATCCTAATATCCATCAGAACTTATTCAATCTTCTTGGCAACTGCCTGAACAACTTCTTTTGATGTTCCTGCTTTGTGCAGAAATGCAACTATCTCACAATATTTTGAATTAAAATCAGCCGGCAAAACATAACTAAAGTCCTTTTTTACAACTTGTCCTTTCTTCAGTACTTCAGTCACCTCCTGACCTTCAGTATTTGTTAGAACACGCCTTAAAATATGCTTATGTACATAATCTGTTTTTACACCTAGCGCAGGTACAATTTGAGCATCAATTACGTTGCTCTCCGTTAACAACACTGTTAATTTGTGATCACCGGTCATATTAACTAATGGAATGATTTCTATACCAACTTTCAGCTCCCTTGAGGTTGTTGAATAGGTCAAGGTGGCTTTCAAATCCGATTCTGGTTCCAATACACTTTCATCCTTAACGATTCCGGCCCACCTTGCCAGTCCGACAATATTCAGGGTGTTGTTTGCTCCGAATGGCTTTCTATTAATAGCTACTGATGGATAACCTTCCGGAGAACCTAAAAAATTCAATAACCCAACACCTTCAGCAATCTTAAAATCAAATTTCGACGCTGCAAGTTTCTTTGCAAAATCTCCTGCATGTATTGATACAGTAACCAGATTTTCACCATATTTCGAGCGAAGGTTTTCTATTTCAGCAGCACCATCAGGGCAATTCACACACCTTACACCGGTAAACTCCTCAATCAAAACCCTATGCGGTGTTGTATTGCTTCCCGGATTAACTTGGCCCATAGGAGGTATAACGACTGGTTCCTCCTTGCAGGACAGGACTAAAAAAAATAAACTAAAAAAAATAAAACATCTAATGTTCATCTCTATAATATTTAGCAAGTGAAAATCTGCATTTTCGCAAATTTGAACTAAAATTACTAATTCTGCTTGATAATATCAAGTATTTGCTAGTTTTCAATAACATTTTTAACTTTGGAAGGAGCGTCTGGTCTCAAATAAAGTAGTGCTGAAACCGCAACGGTGTCTCCGATTGTTAGCCCGGAAAGAATCTCTACACTTTCATTCTGTCTGATTCCAGTTTCTACAACGACAGATTGTACTTTTCCATTTTTGAAAACAAAAACTTTCTTGTTTCTGGTATCGGGGATAATAGCATTAGTGGGAATCTGTATAGAATTTCTTGAAACTTGAGAAAGCAGTACTTTTGCAAATGCGCCAACCTGTACATCAGAAACGCCCAAAACTGCCCTGACTTTTAAGTTTCGAGTATTCTGATTGATCTGTGGCTCAATAGCTGCTATTTTCGCAGAAATTTTATTTGTTCTTCCCTCAACAACAACTCCAATGTTTGCCCCAATTTTGATTAAATTGGCATAATTTTCCGGTACATTGAAATCAACTTTTAGTCCGGAATTCGCTTGCAAAGTACTAATTACATTTTGTGGGCTAACAAAAGCTCCTACACTAACTTGTCTTAACCCTATTTTACCTGCAAATGGGCTTCGAATTTCAGTCTTTCTGATCTGCGCCTTTAAAAAATCAATATCTGCGCTTAGCGCATTCATCTGACCAAGCGCCTGATCGTAATCCTGCTGGTTGATACCTTTCTGATCTAAAAGTTTCTTTAATCTGGACTCCGTAGACTGCGCAATAGCAAAAAGGGATTGGTTTTTTCGCAACTGAGCCTGCAAATCTTCATCAAAAATTTTAGCAATTAACATGTCTTTTGCTACCAATGACCCTTCTTTAATATTTAGGCTCACTATTCTGCCTGATATTTCTGGTCGCAACTCAACAAATTCGTTGGCAATGATTGTTCCGTTCAACTCCAATTCTGAGCTTAAGCGGGAAGCTTTGCAAATAATTACATCTGCAGCGACAGGCGGGAATCCAGGCTTGGTACTTCCTACACTTTTATCATTTTTGGAATTACATCCAAAGATAAATGATGAAACAACAAGAAACAGAATAACCTTAATTTTTAAAAACATGTGCGATTGCTTTATCTGAAATACAAATGTCGGAAAAAGGCTTTGGTTTTTCCGACATTTTGTGTAAAAGTACGAATATTACAATCTAAATAAGTAACTATTGGTCAAATTTGTGCAGTTCAAGCTCTTCAATAGTTTTTATCAAGCTTTCAGCGTAGTGACGATCAGTTGCGTATCCCATATTTTTAAGACCATAGGCCCAATTTTTATAATCTTTTGTGCCAAAATGCAATAATTTCCGATATTGCTTGTTTACAATCATCAAACTATGAGCCCGATAGCTCTCCCAAGGCGTTCCATAGGCCCTAAAAAAGTCTTTATGGCTGTCGTCTGTATAGTTGCGACAATGGCCCTTCTTGCAATTCCGAGCAAAACATTTAATACCAAAATGATTATTATTTTGTTCAGCTAAGTTACTTTGTCCGGCATTGCTTTCCAGAATCCCTTGAGCAAGAATAATACTAGCAGGAATACCAAATTTTTGCATTTCTGTTTGCGCAATTTTGTGAAATCTCTCTACATATCTTACTTGCTTACTTTTTCTCTCGGCAGACGAATTACTTTTGCCGGACCAGTATGTAACATTCGAATACGAATTGCTTAAGTTGTCCTTTCTTACCTGAATTGCTTTACCATCATTGCCGGTACGGCGAATACTGCTGCTGAGTACAGAAAAAACACTACTCATATCCATATTCAAAACCTTCTTCGAATCGCCATCAATTCCTGCATCAGATATAGAGTCAGAAATGCTAAAGTTGAAATTATAGCGTGTAGCAAAAAATAATAAAATGACAATAAAAATTAATTGTAAGCTATTCTGAGAAATGTACTTTTGAATAGCTATTGCTTTCCTTTTAGACTGCTTTGCCATTGATCTGCGCACTGAAATAATGAGCTTATTCATTATGGATTGTTTTAAATATTTAATAGTGAGGCAAACTTAAAACAAATTATTTAATAAAGAAATTATTTAATATGTTTTTTAACTAAACTTTTGTTAAATTTTCGAATAGCGCTTTGATCTGCAATTCATTAAGTTTCCTCAAAAAAGAACTTCTTGTGCTTATTAATTCATTATCAAAAACTTGAGAAAATAATTTGTGAACAACATCCGCAATTTCAGTTGCGTTTTCCACAGCAGTAACGAATTGTCTTAGCTCCGAATTTTGAGTAATTGCTTTATTTGCTACAACAAACCTTCCCTCAAAAACAGCATAGTACAGTTTTAATTTTACGCCCTCTGGCTGGAACGACCACAAAATATGAATGTGCGCATCCCTCAATATCTCGTGCATCTGTTCATGATCCGGATTGGCAACGATACTTATGTTTTGATATGTTTTCGCGGCAGAATAAAGCCTGTGAGACGGTCTTTTCCCCGCTATCAATACGGCATATGGATTTTTCGAAAATACCTTTTCTATTAGAAGGATGGCTGCTTTTTCATTGTCCGCAATACCTAGATTTCCATGAAACAAAATGTATTTGCCAAGTCCTTGTTTTGATTTAACTTCATCAAAGGGATGAAATGCAGAAACCACAGTAACTTTTTCCCAACCTAGTCCTTTGTAGTATTGATAGTCTGAATCAGAAATACACATCAATTCCACATTTTTTTGTTTGATAAGAAATTGCTCATATTTTAACAGTTTAATACTCTCCAGTTTCAAAAACAATTTCCTAAAAAAGTTCTTTTCCAATGAAGCAAGTCTGGCATAATACTGCCATTCAATATTATGCATTCTAACGATCTTCTTCCTGCTACTTAGTGCTTCGTTCGAAATCCAAAATGTTGAATGAATGCCTTCAAACAAAATTGGAAAATCGTCCTTTTTCAGATTAAACAGCAATTCTGAAGAATTTCTGGTTGAAATAATAAAAGGACAAGGATAAAACTGATATAAAAGCGATCTGGATCTTTTATAATAATATATCTGTTCTGCTAATCCTTCCAATGCTGGGGCTTCTTCTTTACCACCATACTGAAAACAATGCAATATCACTTTAAAGCTCAAAGATTTCAAGGCTTTCAACTTGTAAAAGACATCTATCACCCCACCATAATCAGCTGGATAGGGAATGTCAAAAGCAATTACATGAATTTGCATCTTTTGTATTTTAAAATGTTGTATTTTTGTGATTGGGTAAATGGTGCAAGCACCTTAATGCATGTTTTAAACGAGCTACTATGAGAATTTATCAAATCGATGCCTTTACTGATCAGCTTTTTGGAGGTAATCCAGCAGCCATCGTGCCATTAGACACTTGGTTGCCCGACGACTTGCTGCAGAGCATCGCTGCCGAAAACAACCTTTCTGAAACTGCATTTATTGTGCCCAAAGATAAGTTTAATTTTCATATTCGTTGGTTTACACCTACCATTGAAGTTGATCTTTGCGGACATGCCACTCTTGCAGCCGCCCACGCCTATTACGAGCATATGAATTTTTCTCATCATGAAATGAAATTTGATTCCAAGAGTGGGCCACTAACTGTCAGAAAAGAAGAAACAAATTACATATTGAATTTTCCGGCAGATCAGCTTAAAAAAGCCTACGAATACAATACTGAATTTGAAAAGATACTCAAAACAAAAGTTTTAGAGTCTTATCAGGGGAAATCGGATTTCATGGTTGTGCTTGCAAATGAAGAGGCTGTTTCCTCTTTACAACCTGATTTTCTTAAATTACGACAAATACCCGCGAGGGGATTAATAGCCACAGCTAAAGGAATAGAGGTGGATTTTGTTTCACGATGCTTCTATCCGCAATCGGGAATAAATGAAGATCCGGTTACTGGGTCGGCCCATACTACAATGGTTCCATTCTGGGCAGAAAAATTGACTAAAAATCGCCTTGTTGCAAAGCAATTATCGAATAGAGGCGGTACATTGCAATGCAAATACCTCGGAAGTCGAGTCGAAATTGGAGGTAATGCGGTAACCTTTATGATTGGAGATTTTAAAATTTAGAAAATGCCATTAGATCAAATTAATGTAGATGAGTGGAATGAACAAGAAGAGGCAAATCCCAAAGAAAAAGAAATGTCCTTTTTTGATCATATCGATGAACTTCGGGGTCATATCGTGCGCTCCATTTTAGTCCTTTTTATAATTTTTATTGGTGTTTTTCTGATGAAGGATTTTGTCTTTAATACCCTTTTATTTGGACCGGTCAGTGCAGATTTCATCACATTCAGATTACTGTGTGGGTTTTCAGAATCCACTTGTTTTGATCCTCCAAAGGTGGCTACTTTTATCGTTACTGGAATGAGTGAAGCGTTTATCACACACATGAGTATTTCATTCTGGATTTCGCTCGCTATTGTATTTCCGTACATAATCTGGGAATTATGGCGTTTTATTAGTCCGGGATTATTAAATAAGGAAAAAAATGCTGCCGGCGGAGTTGTTGCTGTTAGTGGAATCTTGTTTTTTATCGGTGTTTTGTTTGGATATTTTGTTGTTGCCCCGCTTGCAATTGTTTTTCTTTCAAATTACGGGTTGCCGATGACCCAAGGATTTTATAAGATATCTGACTATATCGATTTGCTGGTTATGATGACGATTCCTTTGGGCTTTGTTTTTGAATTACCGGTTGTCCTATTTTTTCTTACAAAAATGGGCATTATAACACCCTCATTTTTGAGAGAGTACCGTCGTTTTGCGGTAGTAATTTTATTGGTGCTTGCTGCTATAGTTACACCATCACCCGATGCAGCCTCGATGATGCTGGTATTTACACCACTGTATGGATTGTATGAAATCAGCATATTGGTATCAGCAAGAGAATACCGCAAACTGCAGGCTAAAGACCTAACCTTTGATTAATCTCTTGTAAGGAAATTAGCGGATTATCATCAATAACAACAATTTAAGTCAATTTATCGTTTTTGACGGGTACTCTGCTATCCAACCAATATGTTAAGAAATTCAACTTTTATAGTACTGTTTTTGCTTTGTTTTCTGTGTGCGCACAGTCAACAAGGTCCTTTGCAATCAGGAAAAGACGTTATAAAAGTAGATAAATCTGACCGCCTTGAATATTTTTCTAATAATGGAGTAGTTACGCAAAAATTGATTGGAAATGTATGGTTGCATCAGGATTCTGTTTTTATGTATTGCGACTCTGCACTTATTGAAAATAATACCAATTTACATGCTTATGGACATGTAATTATTCAGCAAACAGACTCTGTTGCTTGTTTCTCTGATTCCCTTATCTATAACAGTATCACGAAAATCGCCGATTTATATGCAGAGCAAGACGTAATCCTTAAGAATGGTGCTCAGGTTCTTTACGCCTGGAAAACACTGAATTACAATGTCGGCGAAAGAATAGGCTCCTATAAACGAGGAGGAAAAATTATCAGTGAAAAAACCCAGATTTTCAGCCGAGAGGGGGAGTATTTTCTAAAATCAAGAGAGGTATTCTTTAAGAATAAAGTCTACATTTACGACAAAGACTTCAGCTTAAAAACAGATACTTTGCAATACAATACAGAAGATAAAATGGCTATTTTTTTGGCCCCAACTCGAATTCACCAGGATAGTTCTGACATCTATTGCGAAAGAGGTTATTATGATTTCAAGTTAAAAAAAGCAGAATTTCTTCAAAATCCACAGTTTCTGAAAAAAAATCAGAAAGCTGTAGCAGATACCATACGATATGATGGAACGCTAAAAGAAATTCAGCTGATTAAGAATGCCCGATTCGTAGATAGTTTAAAAATTGCTACAGCAGACACAATCTTATACAATGAAAGCATAAATGAAACGAAACTATTGGGGCATGCTTTCTATAAAGATGACAAACAGCAAATTAGTGGCAAAAGGATTCAGTACAACAACAAGACTGAATCATTTAATACAGAGGGCAGATCAATAATTGGAGATTCCAAAAATATACTTGAGGCTGATCATGTGACATATGACAAAATTAAAGGAATCGGAGATGCTTCCGGGGATGTGATTTGGCGCGATACTGCTCAGAAAATCACAATCCGTTGTGAAGCAATGGATTACAACAAAGAAAGAAATTATGTTAAAACCAGAGGAAAAAGGCCTCTTATGATAACACTAGTTGACAAAGACTCTTTGTATTTAAGTGCTGACACATTGTTTACTGAAAAAAAAGATAGTCTGCAAAGTATGAAAGCATACCATGATGTCCGGATTTACAAAAAAGATTTGCGTGGCGTATGTGATTCATTATTTTACAGTGACAAAGATTCAACGTTCAAATTATACTATGCGCCAATCCTTTGGTCCGACACTTCTCAATTTTCTGCCGATACGATACATCTTGTGATGGCCAATAAAAAAATGGATAGAATTTATTTGTTCAACAAAAGCTTTATCATTAACGGGCTGGGGCAGGAGCTATTCAACCAAATTAAAGGTAGAGACATCGTC
Organism: Saprospiraceae bacterium; assembly: GCA_049316985.1. Taxonomy (GTDB): domain Bacteria; phylum Bacteroidota; class Bacteroidia; order Chitinophagales; family Saprospiraceae; genus CANHEE01. The sequence goes on from JBMOJB010000005.1 coordinate 65,974, forward strand.
GCCTATTTTATCGAAAGCAAAGTCAACCGAATGAAAGTCGACGGCAATGCGGAATCCATTTATTACGCCACCGATGACAAGGAAGCCTATATCGGTATTAATAAAGTCAAATGCAGCGAAATGATGATACATTGGGGGAACAACAAGGTTGAAAAGATTGATTTCTTTTCCCAGCCTAAAGGAAATATCACGCCGATTAAATCCGTCCGCAACTTCGATAACTATAAGCTCCCGGGCTTTAACTGGAAGCCGGAAAGAAAGCCGGAATCGGTTAATGATTTGCTGAAGCCACGGGTGGTTTTGCCGGTAAGGATCTCGAAGTAGCTGTATTTCCACAAAGGAAAAATTATTTTTAATTTGAACTATGATATCCATTATAACCCGAATAACGCGGTTCATATCGTTTTCAGATTCATATAGATGTCCAAACAAAAATTGAGAATTGACCTGTTACTGCCGTTTCGTTAAAACAAAAAAGCGCCCTAAAAGATAACTTCTTTCAGGGCGCTTTATCAATATTTCTTCAATGTCTTCAAGTATTCTTCCAGCAGCGACTTGTAATACGGCTTCAATCCGGGCGAAACGGTTCTGTACAACTCCACTTCTGCCTGACGTTTTTTCAGATATTCCTGCAGGGTAGGTGGTGCTTTGGATTCAATATTTTTCGCTTGTTCAGCCTTGCGTTTGTTATCAAACTCACGTTCTCGTTCTGCTCTTTCTGCTTCAAGCAACCTTGTCAGAATTTCTTCCTGACGTTGTAGTGTTTCATTGGTCAAGCGTTTGTTTACAAGGTCTGTTTCTACTTTTTCCATCCCTTCTATCGCTTTTTGCAAGGCTGGATCTGAGCCCTTACCTTCCTGACGCTTTTCTTTATCTAATTGTCGCAGTGCATTGCGCATGGCTGCCTGACGAGCTGCTGCTTTGGCAAATTCCTGCGAGCCGGGCTGTTGGCCTTTTTGCATGCCCTCTTTCATTTTTTTTAGTCCCTCATTCATTTCTTTTTGTCCCTGACTCATCTTATCCATTGGGACATTGCCGCTCTTTCCTTTTCCCTTTCCCTTGCCTTTTTTTCCGGGTTTGTTGCACTCCTGATTTCCTTCTTTCATTTCGCCCATTTGCTCTTGCATTTGCTGCATGGATTCAGCGAGCATTAAAGCCAGATCATTGAGGTTTTTCATCGTCCGTTGTTGTTGTTCACCTGCCTGAGGAGCCTGACGTTCCTCTAATTCATCGATGCCTTTCCTTAGGTTTTGCTTAATTTCGGCTACTTTTTCTGTGATAAACGACTCCAATTTGGCCTGTCTTTTTGAAAGCGCAACCAAGGTGTCTTCCACAATCTGGAAATTGTCTTTTATCTTATATTGCTGTTGAACCAAATCAACATATTTTGGTGTGTTAATCTGTGTTACTGAAGTTTGCTTCATCAGGCTTTCCTGGTCGAATGACAAGCCAACCAAATTCTCAAGTAACTGCCGCAATGTCTTCATATCTTCTTCTTGCTCTTCCATTTCCCCTTTCTGTTGCTTCGACTTCATCTTGTTGGCCATATCCTTCATCTTTCCTGCAGCCTGCTTTTGTTTTTTGGCGGCCTTCTTATTCTCTCCCTTGTCCATTTCTTTTTTGCTATCATCCATATCTTTATCGGCATCTTTCATCTCTTCTTCCATCTTGTCCATTTCTTTTGGCCGTTCGAGTTCGTCATTTTTTTTCTCAAGATCTTTCTGTTCTTCCTGCATTTTATCAAACTCCTTGCTAAGCTGATCTTGCTCTTTTTTCAGGTCATCCTGTTGTTGTTTATCAGATTTATCTGACTTATCCGTTTTTTGACTTAAATCATCGAGTTTTTTGGCCATTTCCTCGAGCTTTTTTATTTGCTCTTCTTGTTTTTGTTCTACTTCAAGGTTTTTGAAGAGCTCAAGCATTCTAT
>JBMOJB010000006.1:0-57160 GCA_049316985.1 Saprospiraceae bacterium
GTCTGCACGGTATCAGAATGAAAATAAGCGTTGTAAGTAGCGCAGAGTTCACCGATTGCTTCAAGATCGTGCATGGTACCGATTTCGTTGTTAGCATGCATCAAAGAAACCAGCGTTTTGGCCGAATCAGCCTGAAGATAGTTCTCCAATTGTTTTAAGTCAATATTTCCGGCGGCATCAATATCGAGTAGAATAAGTTCCACGCCTTTATGCTTGACAACACTTTCAAAAGCATGCAAACCACAGTGATGCTCAATGGCAGTGGAAATGATTCTTTTCACACCAAGATCACGCACTGAACATTTGATGGCCATATTGTTCGCCTCAGTTCCCCCTGAAGTAAAAAAAACTTCACCGATCGAAGCCCCAATATGATGAGCAATTCTCTTTCTGGCATCTTCCAAAGAAGCCCTTACTTTTCTACCCTCCGCATGAATGGAGGAAGGATTTCCAAACAACTCCTGCATAGCCTGTGCCATTGTTTCGATTACTTCCTTGTGCATAGGTGTAGTGGCTGCATTGTCTAAATATACTCTCATGTTTTCGATTTGCTGAAATCCATTCGGGAAATTCCGATTTTGTAAATTCGCGGCAAAAATAGTACGAATAAATAAATAATTAAGTAACTAATTCGTTATTATTTCGTTTCCTCAAAAACTTATATCTTTGCATTTGATGTTCTAATTATGCCTGTCATCGGGTAAAGTACAAACCAAACACACAGAATGAAGTATATTATCATCATCATTTCTTTTCTATTTTGCAGTTCTCTTTTCGCACAAGATATCCATTTTACTCAGTTCTATGCCTCACCGCTCAACCTGAACCCTGCACTGACAGGTGCATTCAATGGAAAGTACCGCGTAGCGATGGTTTACAGAGATCAATGGCGCGGAGTTACAAAATCATCTTTTCAAACTTACAGTGGTGCAATCGATCTTCGATTCAATGTAAATGACAAGAAAGTAAAAAAAGATGTGGTTGCGGTCGGAATGGTTTTTAATTCTGATAAAGCAAATGTAATCAACTACAATTCGAATTCAATTTTACTATCGGGAGCATATACAAAATGCCTCAATACTGAGAATTCACAGTTTCTTTCGGTAGGATTGCAAGGCGGAATTGGTCAACGAAATCTAAATTTTGACAACCTGAATTTCCCTAATCAGTTCAATGGCGTAGATAAATACAATCTCGCTTCTAATGAAGTATATCCGACAAATAATTTTGCCTTTCCTGATTTATCTACAGGTCTGAATTATGCGTATAATCCCAGAAGAAATACTTCGCTTTTCGCAGGGTTATCCGCACAGCACCTTTTTTCACCCAATGTATCTTTCTTTGAAAAAACCAATGGCGGGAATAAAAATCTGGAAAGAAAATACGTAGCACATTTTGGCGCGCAGCTTCCATTTGGCTTTCGCAATTCAATCATGCCGAGGGCCTACGCCGCCGTTCAGGGGAATCACGCACAATTAAATTTGGGAACAAATTTCCGCCTTCAATTTTCAGATTACGGCAATACCGCCTTGCACGTAGGTGGTTGGGCAAGAACAGTAAGAAGCAGCAACACAGTTGGTTTTGACGCCGCAGCGGTATTGATTGGATTTGAGTTGAATAATTTCTTGATGGGATTCAGTTATGATATTAACTTGAAAGGTCTAACGAGTTATAACCGCAATCAGAACGCATTTGAAATTTCACTCGGTTATCTGGGTGAATATGAAAACGATGCTATCCTTTGTCCAAAATTCTAAAAAACAGATGAAAAACAAAATTATTATCGTTGCAATTTTGGCGATCTTTATCCCGTTCTCGCCTTTTGCTCAAGGGAAAAATAAAATCGCGCTATTGAAATACCGTGGAGGAGGTGACTGGTATTCGGTGGTGGATGCTGTGCAAAATCTCATCAAATTCACCAATAAAGAAATGGGATTGAATTTTGATCCTGACTATGCGACCGTAGAAGTTGGCAGTGCAGAGATATTCAATTACCCTTTTCTGTTTTTGACCGGACATGGCAATGTGGTACTATCTGATGAAGAAGCTACTAATCTAAGAAACTATTGTTTGGGCGGAGGCTTCCTGTATATTGATGATGATTTCGGTATGGATCCTTACATCAGGCCTGCCATAAAGAAGATATTTCCTCAATCTCAACTGACTGAGTTGCCTTTCGAGCATCCGGTTTTTCACCAGAAATTTAATTTCAGCAAGGGAGCTCCGAAAGTCCATGCACATGAAAACAAAGGACCGCAGACCTTTGGAATTTTCAATGAAAACAGATTGGTACTTATTTATTCTTTTGAAAGTAATATTAGCGACGGCTGGGAGAGTTTCGAAGTACACAAAGATAGCGATGAAATCAGACAACAATCATTGAGAATGGGTGCGAATATTCTGCAGTTCGCTTTTCAGCAATAATCAATTTGATTTCTTTTTACCCCATTTTCTCAATTGATTGAGCACCGCCTGAAAATCTTTGGGAGGATCACATACAAAGTTCATTCTTTCTTCAGTAACTGGATGAGTGAGCACCAATCTGTATGCATGCAAAGTAGTTCTGGACATCAGCGGCCTTTCTTCTTCACTGAATTTTCCACTTTTGAACTTCCTCAATTTAACATCTGAAAGCAAAAAGGACTCTTTTTTACCGTAAACCGAGTCTATAGCCAATGGGTAGCCATCCGACTGAAGATGTATGCGTATTTGGTGCATGCGTCCGGTTTTGATTTCAGCTTCTATTAAGGTGTAATGATCAAATTCTTCCAAAACAGTCCAATGCGTCACTGATTCTTTTCCCCTTTTGGCAATAACCATTTTACCGGGTTCAGTCATACTTTCAGCGATGGGTTTATCAATAATTCCTTCCGCAGCATGCATCCTCCCTTCTACCAAGGCCAGGTAAAATTTTTCTGCCGAACGCTCTTCAAATTGTCTGGACAAAGTTTTATGCGCCTCTGCATTCCTCGCAAAACATACGATGCCACTCGTTTCCCTGTCTATCCGGTGAACGGTAAATATTTCTCCAAACTTGAGCTTAAGGAAATGATAAAGGTTTAACTTTGTGGAATCAAAACGATCCGGAATTGACAGTACTCCGGATGGTTTTGACACGATGACTATGTCGTCATCCTGGTATAAAATTTCAATCTCGTTCTTCAAAAATCTGCTGATTTATTCCATTAAACCTTTCTCCCGCATCCAATTGTCATTGTAAATTTTACTTACGTAGCGACTACCATGATCGTGAAAAATACAAACCACCACATCTCCTTCTTTGACTTTATCTGCCAACTGCATAAATCCCGCAAGGGTTGATCCGGCAGAATATCCCAAAAACAAGCCTTCCTCTGCAGCCATTCTTCTGCACATCATTGCACCATCTTTATCGTTTACTTTTTCAAAATGATCAACGACATTTACATCAAGATTACCCGGTACGGTATCCTTACCAAATCCTTCCGACAAATAAGAATAACGCTCATTTTCATCCACAATTCCCGTTTCGTGGAATTTTTTCAGTACAGATCCAAAAGTATCGATGCCCCAGATTTGTATATTTGGATTCATTTCTTTTAGATACATGGCCGTTCCCGTTATCGTTCCGGTAGTACCTGCCGTACAGACAAGATGCGTGATTTTCCCATCAGTTTGCTCCCAAATTTCCGGTCCTGTACTTTCATAATGCGCCATCCTGTTAGACAGATTATCGTATTGATTGAAATTCAAGGAATTAGGAATCTCTTCTGCCAATCGGGCTGCGACAGAATAATAGGAAGCCGGATCTTCCGGCATAACATCATATGGACAGATGATTACTTCCGCTCCAATTGCCCTAAGTATATCAATTTTTTCAACTGCTACTTTACTGGTCAGTGTAAAAATACATTTGTAACCTTTGACTGCAGCTGCGAGCGCAAGACCCATTCCGGTGTTACCGGAAGTAGCTTCGATTATTGTGCCGCCCGGATGAATGCGACCCGCTACTTCTGCATCGTTGAGCATTTTGATGCCAATTCTGTCTTTAATTGAATGCCCTGGATTAAAAGACTCAATTTTACCCAATACAAGTGCAGGTATGTCTTTCGTTATTTTATTAATCTTCACCAAAGGCGTATTCCCAATGGTTTCTATGATATTGTTAAAATATTGCATGATTATTCTGCCACATCAATATGGCGTTAGTGTAAATAAAATTTTATTCGGGCGTAAAGATAATTTAAAATCTTTATTATTGTGCCTTTAGCCCGTTTAATTGGGTACCAGTATCAGATGAACGCATTTAGCGACCTTTCAATAATATCCAGACACTCTCGTATCTGCGATTCATTGATAATCAATGGTGGTGCCAGGCGGATTTTATTGCCATGTGTTGGTTTGGCAAGCAATCCATTGCGACTAAATTCCATGCAGATATCCCAACCCAAAGTCGACGATTCTTCTGAGTGCACTACAATTGCGTTGAGTAATCCTTTACCCCTTATTATATCGATCAGTGGATTTCTACTCGCGATTTCATTTAACCCATCGCGCAGTATTTTACCCATTTTGTCTGCATTTTGTGCCAGCTTCTCATCAATTACTACCTGCAAGGCTTCCATTGCCACCGCACAGGCAAGCGGGTTGCCACCAAAGGTCGAACCGTGCTCTCCAGGTTTGATAGTCAACATGATTTCATCGTTGGCAAGTACCGCAGAAACCGGATATACCCCACCTGAGATCGCTTTCCCGAGTATCAGAATATCTGGTTTGGCATCGTATTGTTTCTCACATGGATTACTGCAATTACAATTTCCACAAGTAGCCAGTAATCTTCCCGTTCTACCCACTCCTGTCTGCACTTCATCTGCGATAAATAGCACATTGAATTTTGCGCACAGTCGTTTTACTTCTTTCAAATAATTGTCGTCGGGGACTACGACACCAGCTTCACCTTGAATTGGCTCAACAATGAATCCAGCGATATTAGGGTCTGACGCAAGTTTGATCTGTAGTGCATTCAAATCATTATAGGCGACATGGTCGATGCCACTTAAGAATGGGCCAAAATTGGTGGTACTTGAGGGGTCGGTCGAAGCAGATATTACACCCAAAGTTCTGCCGTGAAAATTTCCATCAGCAAAAATGATACGAGCTTTATTTTCAGGAACTTTTTTGACTTCGTATGCCCATTTCCTGCATAATTTCAATGCTGTTTCGACTGCCTCGACACCGGAATTCATTACCAGTGTTTTGTCATAACCGAATAATTTCGTCATAAATTCCTCGAATTCGCCCAATTTATTATTGTGGAATGCACGAGAGGTCAAGGTCAGTTTTTGCGCTTGCTGCGTCAGTGCATCAATGATTCTCGGATGACAATGCCCTTGATTGACTGCCGAATAAGCCGATAAAAAGTCAAAATATCGTTTGCCTTCAACATCCCAGAGGAAGACACCTTCACCTCTTTCCAATACAACCGGCAATGGGTGGTAGTTGTGTGCACCATATTTTTCTTCTCTTTGAATGTATTTTTCTGAGATGGCGCCAATAACATGGCTGCTAGCTGTTGTATCCATTGAAATGTTGTAAATTTTGAAAATAGTAATTCGCTCAATTGCTTGAGCAAAATTAAAATATTTATTCGTAAATAGAAAGTATTTTTTTAATTTTGACTTATTCTTATTTATATTTGTGTCATATTTTCTTTATTTAATAAAACAAAAGTTAAATTTTAAATAAAACTATGATTTCTTACGATGAGTACGACTTGCGAATACTTAAGCAGCTCGAGAGTGATGGCAGAAAAGCATTTTCGCTAATTGCTTCAGAACTCGGCATTTCAAATACCATGGTTCACCAACGGGTCAGTAAATTACAAGAGCAAGGTGCCCTGATCGGTATTAAACCGCAATTGGATGAAAAGAAATTTGGATATGACTGGGGTGCTTTCACAGGACTTACCCTGGAAAAAGACCAGGATTCAGCGAGAATCATTGAAGAACTGAAGAAAATTTCCGAGGTAATAGAATGTTACTACATAACGGGAACATACACCTTATATTTGAGGATAGTTGCAAAAAATCATGAGCACATGAGAAAAGTGTTGTACGAAAAAATCGACAATATACAAGGTATAGCGAAAACGGATTCAATTATTGAACTTGGCTGTGCCTTTCGACGAAATATTGATTTTGGCGACTAATGCTCATTCACCCATTCACTGTTTTCAGTTTTTCACCTGCCGCTTCAATTGTTTTTTCTGCATTACCGGCGAACACCGTTCCATCGAGAAACATTACCGGTCTTTTCAAAAAAGAGTAATCAGAAAGGATTAATCTTCGATAATCGCTTTCTTGTAAATCTTGTTGATTCAGTCCCATTTCGCGGTATTTGATCGCTTTTCGGCTGAAAAGCGACTCATAGGAGCCCGTTTGTACTGCCGCCCAATCTAGTTCTTCTTCCGAAATTGGGTTAGTTTTTATATTCTGCAATTCGCATTGTTGTTCCAATCGCAACGCAGCAATAATTTTGCGACAAGTACCACAAGAGGAGAGGTGAAAAACTTTATTTTTTGTGTTCATAGTTACTGATTTATTTTTTCAAATATTAAAAAACCCCAGGCAGGAAGCTGTATCGGCATGTTCTCTTTGATGGTATATGACTTTTCAGAAAACACCTCGCGGTATTCACCTTCGGCTTCATTTCCGATTATTCTGGTTCGAACTGGCAAAGGACTAAAATTGAAAATGGAAAGTACTATATCTGCATCCTTTTTTCTTTGAAAGGCATATACTACACCCTTTCGATCTTCCACAGGAATTTTTACAATTGCTCCCCCATTCAATCCGTTCCATAGCGCCTGGTTTCTATGTTTTAGCGCGGCCAATCTTTTATAAAAATCTGCATGCGCATAATTCAACTGTTTATAATCGAGATTGTCTTTCTCAAAGAATGCCAGTTTTTTGCGATTTTCGAATTCTTGTCCGGTGTACAACAGCGGCACCCCATCAAAGGTGAAGCTAAAAGCCGCCATGGCATTCTTTGCTCTACCCATCCGCTGCAACTCTGATCCTTTCCACGTATTTTCATCATGATTCGTCACAAACAACAATTGAGTAGCGTCTGAGGGATAATCAGCTTTGAACCGCTTGTAAATTACATCAAAATCGCCAACCGCTCCTTTTCCCTGGGCAAGGTCGTTCATGAGATGGTGAATTCGCCAACCGTAATTCGTTTCAAAACAAGATTCAAAATGCTCTGGATTATCTTCTGACTCAGTAATCATCAATATCGGCTTAATGGATTGAAGTTCGGGACGGACTTTTTCCCAAAAATTATTGGGCACTAACTCCGCCATGTCCATGCGGTATCCATCGATGTCATGCTCCTTTACCCAAAATTTCATGCATTCGATCATTTCATTGCACATGTCCTGATTGTCAAAATCCAATTCAGCGACGTCATACCAATCTGTATTCTTTCCATTTTTATCCGTTGGATGTCTTATGGTGTCATTTGCTTTGGTATACCAGTCCTGATGATCTTTCATCCAGACATGATCCCATCCGGTATGATTAGAGACAAAATCAAGTATGACGTGCATTCCGAGAGCATGTGCCGACTGCAGCAGTTTATCGAAATCCTTCATAGAGCCAAAATCGGGATTGATCGCCCTGAAGTCCTGGACGGAGTACGGACTCCCCAATGTTCCCTTTCTTTTAATTTTAGAAATGGGAAAAACAGGCATTAGCCAAATAACATCTACGCCCATTTGTTTTAAGCGGTTTAACTCCGGCATAAAATCGGTGAAAGTACCCTTTCTTGTTCCTTGGCGAATATTTACTTCGTAAATAACTGCATCTTTGAACCAATCTGGAGCTTGCTTACGAAAACTTGCTTCAGCTGTGGGTCTATTTTTATTTTTCGTTGTATTATTGCTTCTGTTTTCGCAGCTCAAAAACACAACAGCGTTGAGGGTTAACCAAAAAATGCTAAATTTCATACTTGAGTACTTCAAAATTTTCAAATAATTCGCTTCAAAAGTAAATCAAATATTTATCTTCGGGTGGGTTACAAATTTAATTTCTAAAAAAATGATTCCAAATACAAAAATACGTCAGATCTTTTTGATCATCATTATAGTCTTAATAGCGATCGCCATTTTTTGGCAATTGAAACCTTTTTTTGCTACTTTTCTTGCATCCTATACACTTTTCATATTGTTAAAGAACTGGCACATTAATTTAGTTGAAAAAAAGAAATTGAAGCCGGGTCTCTCCGCAACTTCACTGATTATTCTGTCAATTGTAATTATTGTTATTCCTTTGAATTTAATGGTAAAAATTCTTGCCGACAAGCTCATCCCTCTTATCAGTAACTATCCACAAATCCTGAGTTTTACGGAGCAGAAGTTACATGAATTCGAGCAAAAATACAATATTGAAATTTTGACTCCAGGTAATCTAAAAAGTGCAACTGACTGGATTGGCAATAATTTTCAAAATATGGCTGGTGCTACGATAAATGGTGCAATTGGCCTATTCTTGGTCTTTTTTATCTTATTTTTCCTACTCACCGAGCATAAAAAAGTGGACAAAGGGCTGCATTTTATCTTACCTATCAGTAAAAAAAACACACAATTTCTTCAAAAAGAATTGAATGAACTGGTAGTTTCTAATGCAATTGGAATACCATTGGTTGCATTGGTTCAAGCCATTGCTGGTTTGATAATATACTCAATTTTAGGAATTCCGGATGCATTTTTGTGGTTTCTCGCCACCTGTATAGCATCTGTAATTCCCGTATTTGGCTCAATGCTGGTGTACGTTCCGCTTTCGATTCTGCTTTTTACGCAAGGACTCACTAAAGAGGCGGGCATTATGCTGGCATATGGAATTTTAGTGATTGGAAGTGTTGATAATATTTTTCGCTTTTGGCTACAAAAATGGATCGGCGACATTCATCCGCTCATCACGCTTTTCGGGGTTATTATAGGAATCGAACTCTTTGGATTTATCGGACTGATATTTGGCCCTATTCTACTTTCGCTTTTATTGCTTTTCTTCAAAATTTACCATTTGGAATATATTGCACAAAGTGAAGAGCCGGAAAAATAAATAGCCCGGATTTTTTATCATCAGGGCTATTTTTTGTGGAGCTGAGGGGATTCGAACCCCTGTCCGGAGAAAGCACCGGCGAGCCTTCTACATGTTTAGTTTAGTGTTTGAGTTTTCGAGGCGAGAGCAGGTCACTTAACATACCCATATTCGCCCTTAGCTTTTAAGTTTCGGATAAGATACAAAACTACTTTCTTTTCCTATCTCCAAAAAGGATGAAACGCGGCTAGCTGTGTATGGAGCCTCAAGCTTGCGGCATTATGGCACTTGAATCTAACTTTAGATTAAGCAGCCATGGCTAACTGATAGTCGCCAATTGAAATTTTGAAATACCGTTTAACGGGAGGTAATATCATAGCCCGACATGCTTACTCGAAAGTTTACTTACCCGTCGATTCCTGTCAACCCCATTTTGGTTTTGAAATCCAGATATTAAATTTCGATCGCAAAGGTAACGATTCAACTGCGGCTTAAGTTCCCGTTTCTAAAAAAAAATAGAAAAAGTTTTGCAAATAAACAAATATGCCTACATTTGCGAAACTAACCATTTGGTTAAACCATTTGATTAAACATGGAACTTATCAATACAGAGGAGAAAATATTGCAATCAGCTCGAAAAATCTTTATACAAAAAGGATATGACGGTACCCGTATGCAGGAGATCGCAGATGGAGCAGATATCAATAAAGCAATGTTGCACTACTATTTCCGAAGTAAGGATTTGTTGTATGAAAGGGTATTTATCGACTATATGCGCAAGATTGTGCCCAATATGAATTCTATTTTGGAAAACAATACACTCAGTATTTTTCAAAAAATAGAGCGCATAATTTCTTCCTATATTGATTTTCTTGTCGAGAATCCTGAACTACCCTCATTTATCATTGGTGAAGTATCAAAACGGCCAGATTTTTTAATAAAAACTTTTCAAAAAGAAGAAAATCGACTGATCATGCCTTTTGTACCTCTTCTGTTGATTGATATTGAGAAAAATATTCAAGACGGAACAATCAAACAAGTCAATCCCGTTCATCTGATTGTTAATTTAATGTCTATGTGTGTCTTTCCTTTTGCGGCAAAACCAATGATGTCTATCATGTTGAAAATGACTGATGCCGATTTTCACGAGTTTATTCAACATAGAAAAATCGAAATAAGCAGTTTTATTCACCAGGCCATTGCGCTTTAAAGCTGCTAAAAATTGAAATAAATTAGTGTAGGATAAAATATTAAATCTGAATGAAAGAATTGAATCAACTATTGTCAAAGATGCTCAGGACATTATCTCTAAAACGATTTCCAAACAGGAATTTTTTGATTGTGCTCAGTTTGGTCGCCAGCAATATCCTTCGAGCACAGGAAACGGTTACCCTCGAATCTTGTTATGATGCTGTGGTAAAAAACTATCCCCTGGTCGCTCAAAAGGGGCTGATTTTGTCGGGGAACGCGCTTTCAATCAAAAATCTCAATGCGAATTATCTTCCGCAAATAGAGATTGGGGGGCAGGCTACCTGGCAATCAGAAGTTACTCAATTGGAACTTCCCGCCAACCCTTTCTTCAAAGCTCCTACCCCTTTGTCGCAAGACCAATACAAACTCACCCTGGATATTCGCGAAAATATTTACGATGGCGGCTTTATCAGGCATTCAAAAGCCATTCAAAACGCAGCTGCAGCAACTGAGATCCAAAAACTGGAGGTTGAACTTTACAAACTGCGTGAGCGTGTAAATCAACTCTACTTCAGTGTTCTCCAGGCAAATGAGAACATAAGCCTTGTCAAATTACTGAAAGCCGATATTGAACCTCGACTAAAAAAAGTAAAAGCAGGTATAGAGCATGGTGTGGCAATACCTATGAATCAACGAGCGCTGGAAGCTGAACTTATAAAAGCTGATCAAAAAATTTCTGAGCTGATGTATATAAAAAAAGCAGCCATTCTGATGTTGAATGAATTGTTGAAGACCAGTTTCAATGAACAAACTAAATTTGAAAAACCCATTTCTTATCTAAGCGCAATTGTTCAAAATAGCAGACCGGAACTTAAACTTTTCGCAGCGCAAAAATCACTGCTAGCAGAGCAGGCTGATCTGACCAGGGTGCGCAATATGCCCAGGTTATCTGCATTTGCAACTGGCGGCTACGGAAAACCCGGTTTAAATTTTCTAAAAAATGAATTCAGACCCTATGCTATTCTAGGATTATCCGCCAAATGGAATGTCAGCGACAAAATTAGTGGAAGAGAACACCGTGATCGAGAATTACTTGGAATACAGGATAAAACCATTGATTTACAAAAAGAAATCTTCGAATTAAACAGCAATCTACAAGTTACTCAGTGTCAATCAGAGATTGAACGCTACCGAGAACTCATGCAAAGTGATAAAATGATCATCGAACTTCGTGAAAAGAACAAAGTTACGCTTGCTGCCCAACTTGATAGTGGGATCATTTCAGCCAATGACTATCTGATTGAAGTAAATGCCGAAAACCAAGCCAGACAAAACCTCATTTTACACGAACTTCAAATGAAAATGAACGAAGTAAACCTTAAAACCATTCTGGGTAACTGATCCAACTAGTAGAATTTAATTTTTGAAAGAAATAACAAATTACCACAAATGAAGAAAATATTTATCATCGCAACATTATCAGTTTTTTACATCATCGGTTGTAAAGATAAAAATCAAAAATTTGATGCATCCGGCACTTTTGAAGCAGAAGAAACCATTGTATCGGCTGAAGCTGCCGGTAAAATACTTGAGCTCAACATCAGTGAGGGGGACACCCTCGGAACCGGTAAAATTGTCGGCAAAATAGACCCGTTAAGTCTTGAATTGCAGAAAGCACAGATCGAAGCCAGCAACGCCGCATTGCAGCAAAAAACTAACGATGCTGCCCCTCAAATCGCAGTGCTCGAAAGTCAAATCACCACCCAGAAAAATCAAATCGAAGTGCTGAACCAGCAACTAAAAGTTGCCGATAAAGAGCGCAAACGCATTTCGTATCTGGTGACAGCCGAAGCAGTACCATCAAAACAACTGGATGACATTAATGGTCAGATGGATGTACTGAATAGGCAGATCAATGCCGCTCAGAGTCAGGTCGCCGTGCTTCAACAGCAAATCAAAGCACAGATAGAGATGGTTTCTATTCAAAACAGAGCGGTGTTAAGTGAACAAAATCCATTGGCAAAGCGGATTGCGCAGGTAAATGATCAATTAAGCAGAACACTAATCACCAACCCGGTTTCGGGTACGGTGCTAATAAAATATATGGAAAAAGGAGAAGTCGCAAGCATGGGGAAACCGATTTACAAACTGGGAAATATGGATAATATGACGCTTCGTGCCTATTTATCTGGTTCAGACTTGAGTCGTGTAAAAACCGGCCAAACCGTAAAAGTCATGGTCGACAATGGCGCTGAATCTTACAAAGAATTGCAAGGAACCATTCAATGGATCTCTGAAAAGGCCGAATTTACGCCAAAAACCATTCAAACCAAAGACGAGCGGGCCAATCTCGTCTACGCGATCAAAGTAAAAGTAAAAAATGACGGGTATCTGAAAATAGGTCAATATGGTGAAGTAATTTTCTAATTTGATAATTTGACCTGTCTGCCTACCAGCAGGAAATTTGACGATTTGATGATTCTTTTCTTTATTGCTGACGCAAAAAGATGAGATTTACAAATCAAACAAAACCTTTGGAGTTTTATTCACAATAAATACTTAATGATTAGTGTAAATAATATATACAAGTCTTTTGAAAAAGGCAAAGTGCAGGCACTCAAAGATATCAGCTTTGAAGTGAAAACCGGCGAATTGTTTGGACTGATAGGGCCGGATGGATCCGGAAAAACTACTTTACTCAGAATATTGACGACGGTATTGTTGGCAGATAAAGGACAAGCAAGTTTAAATGAACTTGATGTTGTCCTTGATTTTAAGTCTATCCGAAGTCAAGTTGGGTACATGCCGGGAAAATTTTCGCTTTACCAGGATCTCAGCATTGAAGAAAATCTGGAATTTTTTGCCCACGTTTTCAATACGTCCATTGAACAGAACTACGAGTTAATTCGCGACATATATATACAAATTGAACCTTTTAAGAAGCGACGGGCAGGAGCACTGTCAGGTGGAATGAAACAAAAACTGGCGCTTTGTTGTGCATTAATTCATCGCCCAAAAATTTTGATTCTAGATGAACCCACAACAGGCGTTGATGCTGTTTCAAGAAAAGAATTCTGGGAAATGCTGAAAAGACTTAAAGCATACGGCATCACCATTATTGTTTCCACGCCATATATGGATGAGGCAGATCTTTGCGACCGAGTCGCATTGATTCAAGCAGGAAAAATTTTAAGTATTGGTACACCTTCCGCTGTTGCAAGTTCCTATTCCTATCCACTTTATGCCATTAAAAGCGAAAATATGTATCCACTGTTGCAAAATCTCCGACAAATTGAAGGTGTACACGCTGTTCATCCTTTTGGTGAATATTTGCACTTGACACTTGAGAAAAATACGGATATCGGTACAATCGAAAAAACTTTGGGTCAATACAATCATAAAAAACTGGAAATCATTCCTATAAAAGCAAATATTGAAGATGTATTTATGGAACTGATGTAAATACAAATCACAATTAACGACAATTTTTCATGAATACCGTAATTCGAACAAATGGGCTTACAAAACGATTCGGCAATTTTACCGCCGTTGACAACATCAGTTTTGAAGTAGGAGCTGGCGAAATTTTTGGTTTCCTGGGTGCCAATGGCGCTGGCAAAACTACTGCAATGCGGATGCTTTGTGGATTACTCAAACCCAGTTCCGGAGAAGCAATGGTTGCTGGTTTTGACGTATTTCACGAACAGGACAAAATCAAACAAAATATTGGCTATATGAGTCAAAAGTTTAGCTTGTATGAAGATTTGACCGTAAAGGAAAATATCAGATTATATGGTGGAATCTACGGTCTGTCTCGTGAAAAGTTGAAAGAAAAATCTGCCCGATTGATTGAACGACTAGGTCTGAATGATGAGGCTGATAAAAGAGTACTTAGTTTGCCATTAGGGTGGCGGCAGAAACTGGCCTTTTCAATTGCACTAATCCACGAACCTAAAATCGTTTTTCTTGATGAACCAACCGGAGGTGTCGACCCCATTACTCGCAGACAATTTTGGGAAATGATATACGAAACAGCTGCTCAGGGAACAACAGTGTTTGTTACAACACATTATATGGATGAAGCAGAATATTGCAGCAAAGTATCAATAATGGTCGATGGCAGAATTCGTGCGCTGGACACTCCAAATGGATTAAAACAGACGTTTGAGTGCAAGAATATGGATGAAGTTTTTGTGAAACTCGCTCGTGACGCGGAAAGAACAGAAGCTTAATTTGAAAATTTGATGATTTGAAAATTTGATGGTTATTGTATGCCGCCAAAGGCGCCATGAATTAATTTTAGTGTGCTGCCTTGCGGCAGTAAATATTCGTAAACTTATATTTGGCAATGACAAATTCGCCATCTGCCAGTGGCTGAAAGGTTTGTTATTAGTAATTCTTAATTCTTAATTCTTAATTCTTAATTCTTAATTCTTAATTCTTAATTCTTAATTAAATTAACCGTTTTGACCATACTACCACAATTTAAATCTTTTGTCAGGAAGGAATTTCGACACATTTTGCGCGATCGGCGTACAATGTTGTTGCTTTTTGGCTTACCGTTGGTACAGATGTTAATTTTTGGATTTGCATTGACCAATGAAGTTAAGAACTCAAAGATAGCTATTCTTGATATGGCGAAAGATGATGCCTCCCGAGTGTTGATTGAGCGATTTGATGTCAGCAAATATTTTGATATTGCAGTTTACAGTTCAAATATGGAGGAGGTAGAAACTGCTTTTCGTCAGAATCAAATTAGGATGGCAATCATTATACCGCAGCATTTTAATCATGATCTATTGCACGCTCAAAAAGCTCAGGTACAATTGATCACAGATGCAAGCGACCCCAATATAGCGACTACAATTGCCAATTATGCACAGGCAATCATAGGAGATTATCAGAATGAACTGATGGATCCCGTCAAACTGCCCTATCGAATTATTACGGAGACACGAATGTTGTACAATCCGCAGCTCAAAGGAGCATACACTTTTGTGCCGGGAGTTATGGCTATGTTGTTAATGCTTATTTCTGCTATGATGACAGCAGTGGCAATTGTTAAAGAGAAGGAAATGGGAACAATGGAGATTTTGCTGGTTTCACCAATGCAACCATTGATGATCATACTGGCCAAAGTAGTTCCATATCTTACCTTATCTTTTATTAATGTTATCAATATTTTACTACTGAGCTATTTTGTTTTGGATGTACCGATACGAGGAAGCCTTATCTTATTATTGGGATCTTCGATACTGTTTATTCTTTGTTCTTTGGCAATTGGATTACTGATTTCCTCGTCAACCAGCTCGCAACGAGTCGCCATGTTTATTTCACTAATGGGCTTGCTAATGCCAACATTGTTGTTTAGCGGATTTATGTTTCCTGTTGAAAATATGCCGATTCCAATGCAGGTAATTTCCAATCTGGTTCCTGCAAAGTGGTTTTTTTACATTGTCAGAGCCGTCATGATCAAAGGTTTATCTATTACAGCTATCTGGAAAGAACTTCTAATATTGAGTGCAATGACGCTTTTCTTCATTGCTATCAGTTTTAAGAAATTCAAAATTAGGCTGGAATAAATAGTTTAGGTTGAAAACCTGAAAATAATCGTACGAAGTTCGTAAACTTCGCACAACATGGAGTTATGAGAAGTTTGTTGCTTCGCATGATTATCAATTGGTCTTTGACCGATACCAAAAATGCAAATATATGCGCACTTTATTTTATTTACTTCAAAAAGAATTTCTTCAAACCTTCAGAGACCCTGCCATTTTGAGGATAATTTTTATGATGCCGGTTATTCAATTGATATTGCTGCCACTGGCGGCAAACTATGAAGTAAAAGATGTCCGGTTGGCCGTAATTGATCATGATCATTCTTCTTACGCTCGAAGATTGGCAGAAAAATTCAGTGCGTCGAAGTATTTTACGCTTACAGCGTATACGCAGAACTACGATGAAGCAATGAATGCAATTGAAAAAGATCAGGCAGATCTGATATTGCAAATCCCACAGCACTTCGAGAGGGACCTGATTAAGGAAGACCATTCCACTTTGTACATGGCGATAAATGCTGTAAATGGAGCCAAAGGCGGCCTGGGAGCTGCATATGCCGGTAGTATATTGAGAGAATTCAATTCCGACATCAGAACCGAATGGGTACAGTATCCCAGAATGAATCCTTTGCCAATGATAGAAACCACAGTGACACATTGGTATAACCCCTCGATGAATTATCCTATATTTATGGTGCCGGGAATACTGGTAATCCTTGTTACTATGGTCGGAGCATTTTTATCCTCCCTGAATATAGTTCGTGAAAAAGAAGTGGGAACGATAGAACAACTCAATGTGACACCAATTAAAAAATGGCAGTTTATATTAGGTAAAATGATTCCATTCTGGGTATTAGGAATGCTGGTAACTTTGCTAGGTTTAGCGGTAGCGAGAGTTGTTTACGGAATCGTCCCATTAGGACATATCTCCACGATTATGGCATTCACAGCTGTTTTTATGGTTACCATTCTGGGTTTTGGACTGCTGATTTCCTCTTACTCAGATACGCAGCAGCAAGCGATGATCTTTGCTTTTTTCTTTATGATGATCTTCATTTTATTGGGAGGGTTGTACACTTCTATTGATGCTATGCCGGCGTGGGCAATCTGGGTATCGAGGTTTAACCCTGCAGCCTATTTTATTGAAGTGATGAGAATGATCGTTTTAAAAGGCAGTACAATTTGGGATATCAAAATTCAAATGCTAAAAATTGCTGCCTTGGGAATAGCACTCAACTTATGGGCAATCTGGAGCTATAGAAAAACAGTGTAAATAGACTTTGGAACAATTGAAAGCCAATAGATTAAAGTTAAAATATTGATACAAGAATTGTCAAATAAGTGCACAAGATTTTCTTTTGTTTACTTAGTTATTGAATGAATAAATCGTACTTTTGTGTCATATTTGTTTGACCCTCAAACTAAGATTTTCAATCTACTAATAATCAATTCAGTATATAATTTAATTTTCATTCATATTTAATGATAGCAGCAGTAAATGTTTCTCTCCGTTTCGGAAAACGGATACTTTTTGAGGATGTCAATGTTCGTTTTACAGCAGGTAATTGCTACGGTGTAATTGGAGCAAATGGAGCAGGAAAATCCACTTTTCTGAAAATTCTAAGTGGCGAGATTGATCCCACTACAGGTAAAGTAGAAATCGACAAGGGTGCCCGAATGTCCGTCCTCAAACAAAATCACTATGAATTCGATGATTTGCCAGTATTGGAAACGGTGCTGATGGGTCACACCGAGTTGTATAGCATCATGAAAGAAAAGGAAGAGATCTACGCTAAAACTGATTTTACCGATGCAGACGGTGAACGCGTAGGTGAATTGGAAGCCCAGTTTGCCGAAATGAATGGCTGGGATGCTGAAAGTGACGCTGCTGCCCTATTGAGCAACCTTGGTATCAGTGAAAGTACACATTACAAACTCCTAAAGGAACTTGACGGTAATCAAAAAGTTAGGGTTTTACTGGCGCAGGCATTGTTCAATGCACCTGATATTTTGTTACTGGATGAGCCTACCAATGACTTGGATGTCGAAACAATCGGTTGGCTGGAAGATTTTCTGGCAGATTATGACAAATGTGTTTTGGTTGTATCGCATGACCGTCACTTCCTGGATTCAGTTTGTACACACGTAGCCGATATCGACTTCAGTAAAATTCAAACATTCAGCGGAAACTATACCTTCTGGTATGAATCAAGCCAATTGGCTGCCAGACAACAATCTGACCAACGCAAGAAATCAGAAGAACGAGTGAAGGAACTACAAGAATTCATACGCCGTTTTGCGGCCAATGTTTCCAAGTCCAGACAAGCAACTGCTCGTAAAAAGGCACTCGATAAAATCGACCTAAGTGAAATAAAGCCATCCAATCGAAAATATCCGGGTATAGTGTTTAATCAGATGGTACGTGAAGCCGGTGACCAGGTATTGGAAGTAAGCAGACTTACCAAGAAACTGGGTGATGATATCCTTTTTGAAAATGTGGATTTCCATGTGAATGCCGGTGATAAAATTGCTTTGATTTCAAGAAATTCACTAGCAACCTCTGCTTTTTACTCCATTGTAAATGGTGAAGATCTCGACTTTACTGGTGAATACAGATATGGACAAACCATCACAAAGGCTTATATGCCCATCGAAAACCATCATTACTTCAAAAGCGATTTAAATCTAATCGATTGGTTGAGACAGTATTCAACAGATAAAGATGAGACATACGTTCGAGGTTTCCTCGGCAGGATGTTGTTTAGCGGAGAAGAATCACTTAAGCAATGCAATGTACTTTCCGGTGGTGAAAAAATGCGTTGTATGTTTAGTAGAATGATGCTTCAAAATGCCAACTTCCTGATGTTTGATGAACCTACCAACCACTTGGATTTGGAATCAATCACTTCGCTCAATAACGGAATGAAAGATTATCGCAGTATGATGATATTTACTTGCCGAGATCATGAGTTGACAGAAACAGTAGCCAACAGAATTATAGAATTAACTCCGTCAGGATATATAGATAGATTAATGTCTTTTGACGATTATATCTCTGACCCTCGGATTAAAGAAATGCGTCAGGATATGTACAAGAGTCTTAGCGTTTAAATTTCTTATTAAGTCCTCAGTTTTCTTTACTAAAACTGAGGACTTTTTTTCTTTCAGTTTATGACTTTTACTCAGACCCTGGATTATCTCTATAGCCAACTCCCGATGTACCACCGTGTCGGAGAAATAGCTTTTAAAAAGGATCTTGACAACACCATTGCACTTTGCAATCACCTTGGAAATCCGGAAAATAAATTCAAGTCCATTCATGTTGGCGGTACAAATGGCAAAGGTTCTTGCAGCCATATCCTTGCAGCTACCTTTCAAGAAGCAGGTTTCAAAGTCGGCCTTTATACATCACCTCATTATAAAGATTTTCGCGAACGCATTAAAATTAACGGGAACTATATCTCTCGAAAGTACATTTGCGAATTTGTAGAAAATAACCGGCCAGTATTTGAAGCGATACAGCCTAGTTTTTTTGAAATGACGGTAGCATTGGCTTTCGCATATTTTGCGGACAAAAAAGTTGATATTGCTATAATTGAAGTTGGTCTGGGAGGCCGATTAGACTCGACCAATGTAATACGGCCTGAATTAAGTATAATCACCAACATCAGTTTCGACCACATGAACATGCTGGGTGATACGCTGCCCAAAATTGCATTTGAAAAAGCGGGAATAATCAAGCAAAATACTGAAGTTGTTGTAGGTGAGTACCATCCTGAAAGCGCCCCTGTTTTCAAAGAAAAAGCGGTGCAAATGAATGCTCAATTGTCATTTGCTGATCATGAATTTCAAGTAGAAAAAAACGAAAATGAAAATTTGTTCCTTCAAAAAAACCACAGATCCTACGACAAATTTTTTCTGGACGGCGGGCTCGGGCGCGCAAAATATCAGGAAAAAAACCTAATAACATGTGTAAGCGCGATAGAAAAAATGGAAGATCAAGGCTGGAAGGTGAATGTTGACCATTTAAAAACTGCACTGCTTGACTTAAGATCGAAAGTAAAATTCGTGGGTCGCTGGCAACAACTTGGAGAAAACCCGGTGATAATTGCTGACAGTTGTCACAATGAGGCGGGAGTAAGGATGGCGATCAAACAATTAAAGGCGTACCGGTATCGCCAACTTCATATCGTCACCGGTTTTGTAAATGATAAAGATGTACACAAAGTACTATCACTTTATCCTGAAGATGCCTGCTACTATTTTGCAAAAGCCAATATTCCCCGTGGGCTGGATGCAAAAGTTTTGCAGCAGTTAGCAGCGAAAATGAAATTAAAAGGAAAATCTTATAGTTCAGTTAAAAATGCATTTAGGGCGGCCAAAAAGCACGCATTACCTGAAGATATGATAATAGTTTTGGGAAGTATCTTTGTAGTTGCCGAAGTTCTATGAAATTCCAATCTTATTTTTTCAAAATAAGGAAAATGTTTATCTTTGCATTCTTACAATAAGCTAATAAAATTTGTTTATGAAACAATTAATCGAGTGCGTTCCCAATTTTTCTGAAGGAAGAGATTTGGCCATTTTAAAGCAAATAACAGACGAAATAGAGAAAGTTGAAGGTGTTAAGCTGCTGGATGTAGATCCCGGTTTTGCAACCAACAGGACGGTAGTGACCTTTGTAGGTGAGCCGGCAGCAGCTGTAGAAGCTGCTTTCAGAGCGATCAAAAAAGCATCAGAAATAATTGACATGAGTAAACACAGTGGCGAACATCCTCGTATGGGCGCTACGGATGTTTGCCCACTAATTCCCATTGCCAATATTTCAATGGCTGAATGTGCCGAATGGGCACACAAATTGGCTAAAAGAGTTGGTGAAGAAACAGAAGTGCCGGTGTATATGTATGAAGCGGCTGCCACCCGACCTGAAAGACAAAACCTGGCAAGTGTGCGTGCTGGAGAGTACGAAGCCCTTCCTAAAAAGATGACCATGCCTGAATGGCAGCCGGATTATGGCAAAGCTGTATTCAATTCACGTGCAGGCGCCACTGTAATAGGAGCGCGCGATTTCCTGGTAGCCTATAATGTAAATTTGAACACCTCCAGCGTAAGAAGAGCCAACTCCGTTGCTTTCGATGTTCGCGAACAAGGCCGTATTTTGCGGGAAGGTGATCCCGTCAATGGACCGGTAGTCAATGACGCTAATGGCGAACCGGTACGCATACCGGGTACTTGTAAGTCAGTAAAAGGAATTGGCTGGTTTATCGAAGAATATGGCATCGCACAAGTATCCATGAACCTGACCAATATTAATATTTCACCACTGCATGTCGTTTTTGATGAATGTTGTAAGAGCGCAGATGTACATGGTTTGAGAGTGACCGGTTCAGAACTTGTTGGTCTGGTACCTAAGAAAGTCATGACAGACGCGGGAAAATTTTTCCTGGAGAAGCAGCGCAGAAGTGCCGGCGTTTCAGAAGTAGAACTGATTGATATTGCGGTAAAAACACTTGGACTCAATGAAATCTCAACATTTGATCCGCAAAAGAAAATTATCGAATACCAGTTGGATGATACAGGAGCGACGCCGCTTCTGAATATGAACTTAAAGGAATTTGCCAACGAAACTGCTTCTGAAAGCCCGGCTCCAGGTGGTGGGTCAATTTCTGCCTATGTAGGAGCCTTGGGAATTTCTTTGGCGACAATGGTAGCCAATCTCTCTTCGCATAAAAAAGGATGGGATCATCGTTGGGCAGAATTTTCTGAAATTGCAATCAAAGGGCAGCAACTAAAAGACGAATTGCTGCGTATGGTTGATGAAGATACTCATGCATTTAATGCAATTATGACGGCATTTGGACTTCCCAAAAGTACAGATGACGAGAAAAAAGCGCGAACGGCTCAAATTCAGGCGGCTACCAAAAAAGCAATCGAAGTACCACTCAGGGTAATGGAATTGTGCTACTCCACTTTCGATATTATCGAAGAAATGGTGGAGAAAGGAAATCCAAATTCAGTAACAGATGCGGGAGTTGGCGCATTGTGCGCCAGGGCTGCTATACATGGCGCGAACCTAAACGTAAAAATAAATGTTTCCGGTCTGAAAGATACTGTCTTTGTTGAAAAAGCAACAGCCAGAGCTAATGAAATCATTGCTGAAACTGATACGCGTGAAAAGCTGATTCTTCAAATGGTCAATGATAAAATTTAATTTTTATTTAAATACCGTTCTTTCTAATATTTTTTCTGTATTTACTATTTTTCAGATGAAAAATCTTTTCCTTTTCCTACTTTACTTCCTTTTTTCATTTTCAATCTCCGCTCAAAAAGCAATCGAGACAGTGCCAGCAAAGGTAGCTGAAATACCTACTGACTTTGAACGCTGCTCAACTATGAAAGTGTATGATGAAGCACTGAAAAACAATCCCAAAGCCGAGACCTTGGAGCAGTTTGAAGCCTGGCTACAAGATAAAATCAGAGAAGCCAAACTTCATCCCAAGGCATCGCAACGTGCTGTGATTACTATTCCCTATGTAATACATGTTATCCATAATGGCGAAGCCCTTGGCACCGCATCAAACATACCTGCATCATGGATCAGTGCGCAAATGGCTGCAATGAATCGGGATTTTCGAAAAATGAATAGCGACATCGCAAATCTTCCCGGTGTATTTCAGCCCGCAGCAGCCGATTTAGAAATTGAATTTTGTCCGGCAGTCGTTGACCCAAATGGCAATATTTTGACTGAGCCCGGTGTCGATCGGATAGACAGAAATAGTAAAGGCTGGACAGCTCCACCGTATACAAGCACCAGTTATATAGATGCTACAATTAAACCCGCTACAATTTGGAATACCAATAATTACTTGAATATCTGGACCTGTAATCTAGGCTCTTCTTTGTTGGGTTATGCTACCTTTCCATCTACTACCCTGCTTTCGGGCTTGACAAGTAGCATTGGCACTGCAACTACTGATGGCGTGGTAATTAATTACACCACTTTCGGTGATTTAAATCCAGGGCTTTCAGCAAATTTTAACAGAGGAAGAACTGCCGTGCATGAAGTCGGACACTGGCTGGGTTTGCGACATGTCTGGGGAGATGCGACGTGCGGAACAGATTATTGTAACGACACCCCGACACAAAGCACCAGTAATGCGGGCTGCCCAACGTTTCCAAAAGTTACTTGCAGCAATGGCCCAAATGGCGATATGTTTCAAAATTATATGGATTACAGTTTTGATGCATGCATGTTTTGTTTTACAAATGATCAAAAAACCAGAACATCTACAATCATGGCAAACAGTCCGCGTCGACTCAGTTTATTGAGCTCTACTGTCTGTGCAGCACCGGGTAATAATGTCGGAATAGTATCCATTACACCACCCTGTACAAGTGGGACAAGCCAGACCATGTACGTTACTATTAAAAACAAAGGAACTGCAACTATTAATCCCGGTGAGGTTAATTTATCGGTAACATTTAGTGGTGGCGTAAGTGGAAATTATTCAGGGGTTTTGAATACCACTTCTTTAGTAACAAACGCTACTGAAGTAATTGCAATTACAAATGTTAATGTTAATTCAACAAGTAATATTACTGCCATAGCAAATGCAACTTATTCCGGTGACACCTACTTGCCGGACAATTCGTTTTCACAATTGTTTAACCTTAACACACCTGCTATTACCAGTAGTTTACCAACCGTGTGCTCGGGCGTTGCTTTTACATTAACCCTGACCAATCCAAAAATAGGGGCAAACATCCAATGGCAGAGTTCAACCAATAACATCACTTTTAATAATATTAGTGGTGCGACCAATTCTATTGCAAGTACTTCTCAGACGACAGTTTCATATTACCGCTGTAAAGTAACCTGTGGTGGCACAGATTACTTTTCAAACGTACTGCAAATTAATATGACAGCAGCAAATAACTGTTATTGTTCTACCACGTATTCAAGTGGATGCAGCCAGGGCGACCAGATTGCCAATGTGGTTTATAGTACTTTGTCAAATGCCAGTACTTGCACTTCCGGGTCCTATACATTTTACAATTCCGTAAATATTCCCAATATTACCAGATCGGCAGCAAATAATATCTCAATTACTTTTGGGTCAGATGCCAATCAATTCTGTGCAGTTTGGATAGATCACAACAATGATGGTACTTTTGCTACCACAGAATTAATGACCAACAATACAGTAAAAGTAGGTGCAAATGGCACTCACACTGCTTCAATCACGATTCCTGCAGGAACATTTAGCGGCCAGACCAGGATGAGGGTTCGTGGCGGAAATGATTCTGCCTTAACAAGTGCACAAGCTTGCGGGACGAGCTCCAGCAACTATGGGGAAACAGAAGACTACCTGATCAATATTGTTCAACCATGTAGTAATCCTACTGGTACAACTATTTCAAGTATTACAGAAACATCGGCATATGTTGCCTTTTCATGTAGCGCGTGTACGGGCACTTATATAGTAGAATACGGTTTGACCGGATTCACACCAGGTACTGCGGCTTCGGCCGGAGCAGGAGGAACAATAAAAACAACAACTGTTTTAAATACAACATTGACCGGTCTGATACCAGGTACAAACTATGATGTTTATGTCAGACAAAATTGTTCAGGAACCAGTTATAGTTCCAATGCTACAAAAGCAAGTTTTTCAACCACTTGTGGATTAGTTACCCTACCTTTCTCTGATGGATTCAATAATGCTACAATTAGTACTTGCTGGCAAAATTTTGTAGTGACCAACGGGGCGGTATCTCCAACTATCACAGTAGTGACATCAGGTGGTACGCCGGCAGCTGTCGTACCGGAAGGCCTCCGAATGTTGCGTTTTAATTCTGCTACGGCAACTGCAGGTACCCAATCCAGATTGGTTTCGCCTTCTTTCAATACCAGCGCCAATGCCGGTATTGATATATCATTCAGAATGGCCGAAAATGACCAATTAATGTCAAATATTGATAAAATTACCGTTCAGTATAGCCTGGATAACGGGGCAACCTGGATTGATGTTGTTGACAATGTTCGTCCGAATGCCAATACCGGAACGTTTTTGTGGTATACCAGAACTTATTCCCTTCCGGCTGCTGCCGCCAATCAACCCAATTTAAAGGTCGGCTTTTTATTCAGCAGTGCAATGGGTAACAATATTTTCTTCGATGATTTTAAAATATACGAATCACCCGTTCTAGGCAATTTAAATGGCAATACCTGCAATACGGTTATAATGAATAATGTTTCCGGTTTCAATACTTTCCGAATAAAGCAAGGGTTATCTACTTTTGCCGAAATCAATCCCAATGGAGTTAACCTGGGAACGATAACGATGAATATTAAAGAAAATTTAGCCGGATCAACTAATGTACCGACCTTAGCAAATGGTGTACATTATCTGCCTCGCTATTTTAATATCAACTCTTCCACTGCCAATCCATTTCCAAATAACGTAAGACTTCGTTTAAATTTCCATAATGAAGAACTAAGCGACTATAATCAAGCTGCAGTTTTGAGCGAAACCATGAACTCATTAGGGATTTGGGCATACGATGATCCCAATGCAGGCACAACTGAAAACTGTACTCCGATTGATAATATCGTTCCAAGTACAAAAATTAGCAATATTATCGCGAGTAACAAAACCGGTGGCTTTTCACTTGAATTTGATATCGACCATTTTACCGAATTTGGTGCATTTTCAGGTTTTGGCACAAGTGGCGCAATCAAGGCCAAAGTTTTCCTCAACCATGTCAATACCAGCAATTTGCTTATGGATGACTATGTGAAAACACTTTCAAATTTCCCACTTTCTGATCCATATGCTGTTGCTCCCTATAATAGTAAATTCACCCATGTCAATAATACAAAAATTGCGATTGCTAGTCCACTAATTGCTTCCATTACGGGCAATGACGCGGTAGTTGACTGGTTGTTTTTAGAAATGAGAACCGGCACGCCAGGCTCAACTACTGTTGTTGGTTCACAATCGGCATTATTGCAGTCCGACGGCGATATTGTGGATATGGATGGTTCTTCAGCACTAACCTTCCCAAGCACACCTTTAGGAGAGTATTACCTTGCGATCAGACACCGCAACCACCTTGGATTTAGGACACTTAATAAAGTTTCTTTAAATCTCAATCCTGTTTTAATGGACTTTACACAAAATACTATTCCTTTATTTGGAACTTCACCGTTAGTTGTTCTTGGCCCGGCACTCTCAGTTATGCAAAGTGGTGATTCAAATTCTGATGGTTCGATCGACTCCATCGACTCGATTTTTTGGGAGAGCCAAAATGGTCTATTTGATGATTATCTGTTAAATTCAGACTACAACCTTGATGGTTCGGTAGATTCAATAGATTCTGTTTTGTGGGAATTATTTAATGGAAAGTACGAGGAGATTGATTAGAAGCATGACAGCATTTTTCTTTTAATGCCGTTCACAAATATTTAGATACTAATCTATATACACATAAAAAAAGGGTATGCAAAATTTCTCTGCATACCCTTTTATTTTCAGTTAATATTACTTCTTCTTCTTTTTGTCGTTAATATCTGCGTAAAAAGGCTCTTTTTTAGCACTTTTTGTTCCTTTAGTATCAAAATCATTATCTGAAAGCGTATAGATGAAACGACGTGGTCCGCCGGTATCACCTGCATCCGTTACAGATTTCACGGGACGATCAGTTCTTTCTATCGGTCTAGCCGGACGGTCGCTACGGTCGAATGGTCGAGCAGGGCGGTCATTACGATCTCCGGGACGTGCCGGACGATCACTATAATTGCGATTAAAACCCCTGCTATTGTTGCGGTCACCTCCATTGAAATCACGACGTTCGCCACGACCACCAAAGTCTGATCTTGGTTTAAAATCTCTTGAACCACTACCACTGCGTTCAGGTCTTCCACCACCATCGCGTAACTCGATACGAACCGGACGTTTTTTAAATTTCTGACCTTGGAAAGCGTCAATTATTTTTTGTACAAACTCAGGTTTTACTTCTACAAATGAGAATATATCCTTAACTCCGACCCAAGTTACTGCTGTCGCAGGAATGTCTGCAATATGAGAAACATAATCCACAAGGAATCCTCTGTCAACACCATCCATTTGTCCAACGTTGATAAATAGTTTGGACACATCTCCGAAACTACCTTCTCCACGATCTCTCCTTTCTCCACGATCTGAACCTCTCTCTGATCCCGAAGCATTCAAGTTTGGTGCTTTTTTGTAATATTCTAAGAAACGGTTGAATTCTAAGGAAACGAAACGCTTCAAAATTTCTTCCTTTTCAAGATCTTTCATAGAATCCATAATAGCAGGAAGGAAATTGGCAATTGCAGATTCATCTACAGCTACGTCGTGAAGACGACCCATCAAACTAACCAATTGTTTTTCACAAACCTGCAGACCATTAGGAATTTCCCCTTGGGTAAATTTAGATTTGATCAAGCGCTCCAGCGTTCTGATTTTACTTACTTCTTTCGGAGTCAACAATACAATGGATACGCCTTTCTTACCGGCACGAGCGGTACGGCCCGAACGGTGCGTATAACTTTCTATCTCATCAGGAAGGTTGTAGTTGATTACGTGAGTGACATCATTGACGTCAATTCCTCTTGCTGCAACATCAGTGGCTACCAACATGTTCAGGTTGCGGCTTCTGTAGCGATTCATCACATGATCGCGTTGCGCCTGAGAAAGATCACCATGCAAAGCATCAGCGTTGTAGCCATCTTTAATTAGTGCGTCGGCAACTTGTTGTGTTTCAATCTTGGTACGACAGAAAACGATAGCAAAGATATCAGGATTGAAATCTGCAATACGCTTTAATGCATTGTAACGATCCTTGTTTTGAATCATGTAATACATGTGTTCAATATTCTCGTTACTTTGATTTTTTGATACCGTAACCTCGAGTGGGTTATTCATGTAATGCTTGGAGATACGAAGTACTTCATCCGGCATCGTAGCAGAAAACAACCAGATATTCTTACTATCCGGTGTGGTCGCTAAAATAGTATCCAAATCTTCTTTGAATCCCATATTCAACATTTCATCTGCCTCATCCAAAACAGCAAAACGAATGGTCTCCAAATGAATTTTTCTACGGTCGATCAGGTCAATCAAACGACCCGGAGTAGCAACAATAATCTGCGCCCCTCTTCTCAATTCGGTAATTTGATTGGTAATACTTGCACCGCCATAGACCGCCAAAATGTTAACATTGGACATATGGACTGCATAATTGTTGAGGTCTTTTGTGATCTGCATGCAAAGTTCACGAGTGGGTGCCAAAATGACAGCCTGTGTGTGTCTTTGATCGAAATCCAGAAGTGTTAATAAAGGCAATCCAAAGGCTGCCGTTTTTCCTGTTCCTGTTTGAGCCAGCGCGACCAGGTCACGTTCTCCTGTCAACAAAGACGGAATGGCTTGTTCTTGAATAGGTGTAGGACTTACAAAGCCCATGTCGCTGATTGCCTGAAGCACAGCACTGTTTAATCCGAGTGAATCGAAAGTTGTCATAAATTGATTTAACGGGACCAGTAATTAGCATCACCTATAATTACTTTTAAGACTTACTTAAAAATAATTTTTAATTTTTACCGTAAAAAACAAAGCGAGAATTTGATACTTTGGGATACTGTAATGCCCCAAATGAAATTTTGTGTAAATAATAATTATAATCTCTCAAAAACCAGAGCATTACAACCATTTAAAGACATTCGACGAGAAATAAATGATAAGAAAGGTTGTATAACACTCATGCTTTAAGCTGTCGCTTCGCAAAAACATTGCAAAGATACATCAAAATATTTGTAAACCAAATTAATATTGGAAAATATGATAAATAAATTGAAATAATTTTTCAGACATTTAATCTCCTTCGTACATTGCCTCAATCTCCTTGCTGAATTTACTTAATATTACCCTCCTTTTCAATTTAAGCGTAGGTGTAAGTTCAGCATCTGACTGGTCGATTTTTTGTGGCTCCCATGCTGCATTGAGCAAAGTGAATTTTTTTATTTGTTCAACGTGTGCAAAATCTGTATTGTATCGTTTACAAATTTCGTCGAAATGAGCGATCACTTTTGGATTTCGAATCATGTCATCATTATTTGTATAGGCAATGTCATGATCCCTGCAATAACTTTTAAGTGCTTCAAATTCCGGAATAATCAGCGCGGATACAAATTTTCGGTTGTCCCCTATTGCCATAATTTGCTCAATCAAATAATGTTCTTTAAATCGACTTTCCAAAGGCGCAGGTGCGACATATTTACCCCCTGAAGTCTTAAACAATTCTTTTTTTCGATCGGTAATTTTTAGGAATTGTTTTCCATTAGGACCCAATACTAACTTTCCTACATCACCTGTACGCAAGTATCTTTTTCCATCGATAAATTCAATACTTTCAGCAGTCTTATCCGGCTTTTTATAATAACCCACCATGATATTGGGACCACAAGCAAGGACTTCACCCTCGCCATCCCGATAATCTCCCGGTTTGCCTTCATCAATCATCACTTCAACACCTTCAATTGGCGCACCAACCGTACCCAACATGGCTCCACCAGGCTCAAAAGTAGTTATGCAAATGCCCGGGGAAGATTCCGTAAGTCCATAACCTTCCCGTATGGGTACTCCTGCCGCTGAAAAAGTACGAGTAATCTTGACAGGGCAGGCAGAAGCACCTGTTACAATCCCCTTGACCTGGCCCCCTAAAGCTTCGCGCCACTTGCTGTAAATCAACTTGTCGGCAATTTTATGTTGAAATGCCCTGAAACCGCTGTACTTGATGTCATATTCGTAATCGTTGGTCAATTTCAAGGCCCAGAAAAACAAAAATCTCTTAATACCTTTTAAATCAAGACCTTTCGCGTAAATTTTGTCGTATACTTTTTCAAGCAATCGGGGAACACAGGTAAAAAACATCGGTTTTATTCTCTTCAAATCCCCTTCCTCTCCACCTAAATTCGTAGTGCCTGTAAACGTAACCTGCGCTCCTACAAACATATATGCATACGAGCAAACCCGTTCAAAAATGTGACACAGTGGCAAAAAACTGATAGCGGAATTCCCTTCTACAATTGGAATGATTGGCATTACAGATTTTACATTCGATACAATATTATGGTGAGAAAGAACCACCCCTTTGGGTTCTCCGGTCGTACCTGAGGTATAAATGATGGTTACGACATCTTCCGTAGTTACCGCTGACCTTAATTGATCAAGTACAGCCATATCTGGATGTTCGACCAACATATTTTTCCAGTTCGGTGCCCCTTCCAAATGATCAAAGGTAAATATCTCCTTAAGCGTTGGCACATTTTGTTTTGCATTCTTGACTTTTACATAGACTGCTTCTTCACCCGCAAAGCAATACTTCACTTCTGAATCATTGAAAATATATTCATACTCCCGCGGACTGATCGTAGGATATACCGGAATGGACACCGCTCCAATTTGCTGGATGGCCAGATCCATTATTGTCCACTCGGGCCTGTTTTCTACAGACACCAATGCCACTTTATCGTTTTTTTGAACACCCAATGCTATTAATCCGGCTGCTGCCTGATTAGAAATTTTCACCATTTCGGCAGTTGAAAAGAATATATCTTTCCCTTCGGAATTTCGGTGGCCAAAACAACGTTCCTGCGGATATTTATCCAGTTGAAAATAAATAAAATCAAATAGTCGTTTAATATCGTTTCGTTGCATATCTTATAAATGTCGTTTTGTATATTTTGCAATTATAAAGAGAAATTGTACTTATTTCAAAATTTATCACAACGAAAATCAAATAAAACGAAAATGATGACCAATAAATGGCAAAAAATGATTTACGCACAAAAAAAATGCGATACTTAGAGCACCGCATTTCCTAAATCTTTTCACAAAGACTAACGTTTGTTTTTGTTTTTAATAATACCTTCATAAGTTTTGAAAGGCATTTTCTTATAGTAATTCTGACAAACCCACCCCATTACATTGTGGAAATAAACTGCTTCCTGGTAATTGGGTAATTGTTGCACAATATTAAAATTTTCATCCAGAAACACTACGCTGGGAAAGCTCAGTTGCCCGGAAGTCAGTTCAAACGCCAAAGAGTGAAAACAAGTACCGTAATCACAGTTGTAATCATAACTCTTTTCTTTGTACTGCATTTCTTTGCGTTGTTTTGCATCAAACTTCACTGCATAGTAACAATTATTCATTGTATTGGCAACTTGATTGTTTGCAAAAGTAGTGAGGTCCATATTCTTACAGGGTAAACAACCATCAGTAAAAATATCAACAATTATCTTCTTCTTTTCCATTTTGGACTTCTCCACCATCTGATCCCAACTTATCCACTGGACATTCTGAGCAAACATCCAAACAACAGGGCAAAGCAAAATTAGAGTAATTAGATTTGATTTAATCTTACGCATCTTATAGTAGGTAGATAACTTCAACTATCTGATTACAAATGTAGTGCTACTTTTATTCAGAAACAACTATTGCCAGAACCTTAAAATAAGTTTAACAAACATTAAGGAATTGCAAATATTTTTGGGCTTTGGCGAATTGTTTGGCAACCGAATTTTTGCCGCTTTATCAATTTGTAATTTGCCTGCCTGTCCGGTAGGCATGAAAATTTGACGATTTGATGATTCGAAAATATTTTCAAATCATCAAATTTTTACGACAAAATTCTTTAAAGCCAATTATTTTAACCTTTACTGTCCGATATAATGCCAATAATATTATTTTTGCCAAAGCTAAACCAAACAAAATGGAGCTCCTCTTAGAAAGTATCCGCGTTGAAATGCCCTTTTTTCATATTCCACTTCTAAAGTACCATTTGCTGCGAATTCAAAAAACCCAACTCGAACTATGGAATGTTGATAATACCGTTGAAATCGAAGCTCAAATTGAAAAAAATTTCAAGCAATTGCCACAATCAATGAAAGACTTTGCCGTTTTCAAATGCAGATTGATTTACAACAACATTGGAATTCAAATCATAGAATGGCACCCGTACCAAACAGTTGAATTAAAAAACCTTCAAATCATTGAAGCTAACCATATTGATTATCATTTTAAATACGCTGATAGAACTAGTATCGAAAAACTGAAACAAAAAGTCTCCACAGACGACATATTAATGACAAAAAAAAATCTTATCACTGATATTTCTTATGCCAATGTGGCTTTTCACGACGGGAAAAAGTGGATTACTCCTGAAAAACCATTACTTAAAGGAGTAAAAAGAGAGAAATTGCTAGAAAATCAAATAATATTCCCCGCAAAAATTGCTTCCGATCAGCTCAAATATTTCAATAAAATCAGAATATTCAATGCTATGACCGATAACGAATATCTTATGGATTACAACGAAAAATTGCGAAAATTGGAATTAACTAAAAACACACCTTTATCCTAACTCCTTTTAAAAATATAAAAACAATATGAAAAATATCTTATTCATGTTCGCAAGTTTAGTAGCACTGAATGCTCCGCAAGCCCAAAATATTTTTGTTGGCACTTATAAGGGAATTATAAACGGGGACGATGTAGTGCTTCAGCTTAACAGTAAAAATTCAAATATACTTGACGGTACAATGGATGATAGTCAACAACACTATACTGTCGAGGGAACCTACAAGGGAAATCTTTTTGTTGGAACTGCAAAAGAAAATACACTTGGTCTTACTTTTACGCTTTCCGGCAATATAAATGAAAAGATCCTTGCGATGAATTTCACTTTACAAATGGATATGCCGAACAATCCTCCTGGAATTTACGTCGAATTTGAAAAACAAAATAATTCGATTTTTAATCATTCAAAAGATGCAAAATCATCTGCTAAGCCACCGACCGGTGCAAAGCTTGACCCCAAAGTAATAGGAAAGTGGGTGGAAGAGAATAATTATTCATCGGGCAGTGGAAGTAATTACTTTGGTGGAACTACAGTTAACACGTTAATTTTCAACGCCAATGGCACATTGAATGATGGTGGCAGCAGAAGTATAGCCAGCGGTTCTTATTTTGGTGCTGATACCGGCCAATCAGCTGAACATACCATCGATGGCGTGAGCTGGCACACGAAAAACATGCACTTATTTCTTGTAGCAACTGAAAATGGCAAAACAGAGACAGTGGATCTAGGAAAATACTACATTGAGAATGGTGCTATGCTAATCACTTCAAACAACGGAAAGAAATTACTTTTGCGCAAATCAAACCAGTAAACAACAAATATTCAACAATTAAAATTGTCTATTTGCTGTTCACCTTTCATTTGATTCGACAGATTTGACACCATAAAAAAGCAATAATTATCAATTGTCAATTGTTAATTGTCGATTGATCCCTACCTTTGCAGCTATGATTTTTAAGATTACAGAAAAAGAAAGAGAATTGCTAAATTTGATTGGTGGCACTGCTGACGAAATGAATGCTGCCGCATTTGCTATTGGGGGCTATGTAAGGGATAAAATTCTGGATCGAAATTGCAAAGATATTGATATTGTATGCATTGGAAGTGGGATTGGTTTGGCTGAGGCGGTGGCCAACAAATTATCTCCGCGACCAAAAGTGTCGATTTTTCAAAGATTTGGAACGGCCATGTTTCGCTATGGAGAGTGGGAAGTGGAGTTTGTCGGAGCTAGAAAAGAATCCTATCGCGCGGATTCCCGTAAACCATCCGTCGAGAATGGAACACTGGAAGATGACCAAAATCGAAGAGATTTTACAATCAATGCCATGGCAATCGGATTAAATGCTCACAATTTCGGTACTATACTTGACCCATTCAATGGAATGAAACATCTGGAGGAAAAAATAATTAAAACCCCATTAGAACCAGATAAAACATTCTCTGACGATCCCTTGCGGATGATGCGTGCAATCAGATTT
The DNA here is from genome assembly GCA_049316985.1 of Saprospiraceae bacterium. Classification (GTDB taxonomy): domain Bacteria; phylum Bacteroidota; class Bacteroidia; order Chitinophagales; family Saprospiraceae; genus CANHEE01. The sequence goes on from JBMOJB010000006.1 coordinate 33,754, forward strand.
GCATCACAACTGCATTTTAGAATAGATAATGAAACACTGCAGTCAATTTCTGAAAATCGTGAACGAATCAACATTATATCGAAAGAGCGCATTACCATTGAACTGGAAAAAATCATGGCGGCCCAAAAGCCCTCGGTTGGATTTAAATTACTTTTCGATACAGGACTACTGAAAATTATATTTCCGGAAGTTGCTGCATTGCAGGGTGTAGAAATAAAGCAGGGCAAAGCGCACAAGGATAATTTCTATCATACCTTAGAAGTACTCGATAATGTTGCGAAGTGTTCTAAAAATATTTGGTTGCGTTGGGCGGCTCTCCTGCACGACATTGCAAAACCGCCAACTAAACGATTCGAAAAAGACCATGGTTGGACCTTTCACGGGCATGAAACCCTGGGTGCTGCGATGGTTCCCAGGATTTTCGTAAAATTGAAATTGCCTCAGGACTCCAAAATGAAGTATGTACAAAAACTGGTACTTTTGCATCTGAGACCAATTGCACTTACCAAAGAGGAAATTACCGATTCGGCAATCCGACGTTTGTTATTCGATGCCGGTGAAGATATTGACGATTTGATGATTTTAGCGCAATGCGATATTACCTCAAAAAAGGAAGAAAAGGTAGAACGTTACCTGGCCAATTATGAAATTGTTAAGCAAAAACTCATTGAAATAGAAGAAAAAGATCATATCCGAACATGGCAACCGCCTATAACCGGTGAAATCATTATGAAAACATTTAATATTCCTCCTTCACGTCCTGTTGGCGAAGTCAAGGAATACGTCAAAAATGCAATTCTCGATGGATTGATTACCAACGATTACAAAGAGGCATTCGAATTGATGCTAAGCAAAGGAAAAGAAATAGGGCTGACAATTAATTGAAAATTGAAAGTTGAAAGTTGAAAGTTTTCAACTTTCAACTTTCAATTTTCAATTGTACCGCGTCAGCGGCACTACATCTTGTCCGACAAATTCTCCTTTTAGGTATTTGTAATATGCCGCAACGGCAATCATTCCTGCATTATCTGTGCAATATTGAAAATCGGGAATAAAAGTTGTCCATTTGTATCTGGCGCCTGCTTCTTCGAGCGCTTGTCTCAAACCTGAATTGGCAGAAACGCCGCCGGCGATTGCGATTTGCGATATTTTATGATCTTTTGCAGCTTTAATTAGTTTTTTCATGAGAATCTTGATGATAGTCGATTGAATAGAAGCGCAAATATCATTTAAATTTTCTTCGATAAAATGTTCGTTGAGCGCCATTTCTTTTTTCAGAAAATACAGAATAGATGTTTTTAGTCCACTAAAACTAAATCCATAATCAGGAATCTGCGGCTCAGCGAATTTAAATTTGTGCTCACCTAATCTAGCCAGCTTATCAATCATAGGTCCAGCCGGGTAGTCTAATCCCAATAATTTTCCACTTTTGTCAAATGCTTCTCCCGCCGCGTCATCAATTGTTGTACCGATAATCTCCATATCCAGATAATCTCTAACTACTATAATTTGAGTATGTCCACCGGAAACGGTCAGGCAAATAAATGGAAATGCTGGAAATGGCTCTTCTGCAAAATGAGCAAGAACATGCGCCTGCAAGTGATTGACTTCAATCAAGGGGAGATCAAGGCTCAATGCAAAAGCTTTAGCAAAAGAAACGCCTACTAATAAGGATCCCATCAAACCGGGACCTCTGGTAAAAGCAACTGCTGTGATTTCATTTTTGTTAATTCCCGCTTGTTGAATGGCCTGATCAACAATTGGAACTATGTTGAATTGGTGTGCTCTCGAGGCTACTTCAGGCACTACTCCACCGTACAATTTATGTATATCCTGGGTGGCCACGCAATTGCTTAGTACCTTCCCATCTTTGAGGATGGCTGCTGAGGTATCGTCACAAGATGATTCGATGGCAAGAATACAGATCGACATAAGTAAAGGAATGATATTAATTTTGGCTGATAATAAAATGGGCTGCTTCCAACAGATCCCCCACGACAAGAACTGCCCCAACCGCGTCTTCCTTGCCATTGTGCACATGAATGGTTTTTAACCCTGCATTATTCCCGGCCGTGATATCGCGCTGTGCATCGCCGACCATAAAAGAAACTTCCGGATCAATATGATGTTTTTCAATGGCGTCAAGTATCATTTTAAAACCGGGTTTTCTGCATTCACATTTTCTGTCAAAATCGGGATGATGCGGGCAGAAAAACATATCATCAATTAAATTTCCGGTTTCAGATTGGAGGTAGTCAAAACAAAGACGAACTGCATTTTCATCATAAATCCCTTTTGCAATACCGGATTGATTCGTTATTATAATCAACTTGTATCCGTCTTCTTTCAAGATTTTCAAAGCTTCCGCGACTCCATCAAAAATTTTAAACTCCTCAATCGTATAGACATAGTCCACTTTGTCTTTATTCAGTACACCGTCGCGATCTAAAAATACTGCCTTGTTTTTCATCAAAATGCAGATTTAGATTCAATCAAATACAGCATAAAATCAAGATGCGGAGGATCGGTATAACCCAATTGGCGCATCATCATGATCACCTGACCTCGATGAAATGTTGAATGATTCATGCAGTGATGCAACATATCGGAAGCGGATTGGGTAGATCCTCCATATGAAATCGTCATGTAAGTATGCAATGTATTGAAAAATTCTTCATTTTGGTCTTTGCATAAACTTATAAAATTCGTTGAGGCCTCAAGCAATCCTTCAAACATCTCAGCAACAGTGCCATAAAAATTTTTACTTGGAAAATCGCTAATTGAAACCCCTTTTAGTCGCCAATACCAAAGCACCTCTGCGTCCCAGATATGCAAAATAGTCTTTTTTAGAGACGGAAAGCTTCCGGGGATTTCAACATCCAGGTCACTCGCAGGTTTGGCTTTCAGATAGTCTACTACTTTCTGATTGGCCCAAAGGTTGTAATGGAGGTATTTTATGATGTGTTGCTTCATTATTTTTCAATATTGCTACTCAAGCTTAGACTCCTAACTTTTGCAAACTCTCCTCCAGGATTTTTATCCTCGATTCTGCATCAGCTTTTTTCTTGCGTTCATTTTCCAAGACCTGAGCGGGAGCTCCGTTTACAAAACGCTCATTAGAAAGTTTAGCATCTACAGATTTCATAAATCCCTGCTGGTAAATAAGCTCCTCTTTGATTTTCTTTATTTCAGCTTCAACGTCGATTTTCTGCTCCATTTCGACATAGTATTTTTCTGCACCGGAAATAAAAGAAACCGCATTTTCAGGTTCGACGCCAAATTGAAAATCTTGTAAATTAGCCAGTTTGACAACCATTTCTTTCAGACCTTCCAAGGCATACATCGCAACTGTGTTGGCATCCTCCTGAATGACTACATTTAGTTTTTCAGCCATCTTGATTCCATTGGAATTTCGACTTTCTCTTATTTTGGTAATTACTTCTTTAGCACCTTCGATTTTCCCTAAAAAAGCCTCGTCAAAGCCAAGTGCAACAGGAAATCTTTCCAGACAAATATCATTTCCTTCTTTTCGATCTCTTAATTGATGCCAAATCTCCTCGGTGATAAAGGGCATAAATGGATGCAAAACAGTTAACAATCGCTCAAATATTGCGATGGCACTTTCCAGTGTTTTTTTGTCAATTGGTTTTTGATAAGCCGGCTTAATCATTTCCAGGTACCAGGAGCAGAAATCGTCCCAGATTAATTTATACAAATTCATCAGACATTCTGACAACTTGAAATTCTTAAAATCCTCATCAAACTGAACCAGTAATTTGTCAATTTTCTGGTTCATCCAGTTGGCTGCTAATTCGTTCACCAAACCGGCTTCTGTTGTTTCTACTTGCTCAACTACTTCCCATCCTTTCAGCAGGCGCAGCGCATTCCACATTTTATTGCAGAAATTTCGTCCTTGCTCACAGAGTTGGCTTTCGTTAAGTACTTCTTTAGTCACCGGATCAAATGGCGCATCAAAAATAAGATCGCCACCCGCCGGGGCAGTCGCCAGCATACCAAAGCGAACACCGTCGGCACCATAAATATCTAATAATGTCAATGCGTCCGGTGAATTTCCGAGTGACTTTGACATTTTCTTTCGGTTTTTATCGCGCACCATTCCGGTAAAATATACATGCTCAAATGGTCTTTCTCCTTTGAACTCAAAACCAGCCATCGCCATTCTGGCTACCCAAAGGAAGATAATATCCCAACCGGTAACCAACACCGAAGTCGGATAATAATAGGCAAAATCCTTGCTATTGGGGTCGAAACCATTAAAAACGGATATGGGCCACAGCCAGGAAGATGCCCAGGTATCCAACACATCGTCATCTTGTCTTAAGGTGCCTCCCTCGACATATAACGGATGGGCTTTGTACTGTTCATATGCCTCCGCTTCGGTTTCTGCAACAAAAATCAAAGCTTGATTGTCATTTTCGGTCAATAGCTCCGTGTAATAGGCCGGTATCCGATGACCCCACCACAATTGACGAGAGATACACCAATCGCGAATCTCACCCATCCAATGTTTGTAGGTGTTTTTAAATTGCGGCGGTACAAATTGGATGGTGTCGTTCATCACTGCTTCCAAAGCAGGCTCTGACAGCACTTTCATATCCACATACCACTGCAAGGAAAGCATAGGTTCAACTACTGAACCTGTTCGCTCAGATCTTCCAATATTTGTTTTATAATTCTCTGTCTTGACCAGATTCCCGGATGCTTCTAATGCCTTACGGACAGATTTTCTGGCTTGAAACCGATCCTCTCCAACAAAAAATACTGCCTTCTCATTTAGTTTTCCATCATCATCGATGGAGGCAATCACCTCTAATCCATGTTTCTTTCCCAGTTCATAGTCATTGGGATCATGAGCCGGAGTAACTTTCAAAGCACCCGTACCAAAATCCAATTCTACATATTCATCAAAAATGATGGGAACGGAACGATTCACCAACGGAACAATTACTCGCTTGCCTTTAAGATGTGCATATCTTTCATCTTTCGGATGTACGGCCACTGCGGTATCCGCCATAATCGTTTCAGGTCGTTGGGTAGCAATCGTTACCCATTCATCTTCAGTTCCTTCAACTTTATACCGTACGTAAAAAAGCATAGCATCTTCTTCATTCCGCAGTACCTCTTCGTTGGAAAGCACTGTCATAGCCTCCGGATCCCAATTGACCATGCGGTAATCGCGATAGAGTTTGCCACGCTTGTACAATTCAACGAACACCTTGATGACGTCCTTGCTATATTGTTCATCCATCGTAAATGCCGTTCGCTCCCAATCGCAGGAAGAACCCAGTCTTTTCAACTGTCCTAGAATTATCCCACCATACTTGTCTTTCCACTCATAAGCATATTTCATGAATTCATCGCGGGTCAGATCGGACTTTTTGATTCCTTTCTCCCTCAACATTTTCACAACTTTTGCTTCTGTGGCTATAGATGCATGATCCGTTCCTGGCACCCAACATGCATTTTTACCATCAAGTCTTGCCTTACGAATCAAAATATCCTGTATCGTATTGTTTAGCATATGACCCATATGCAACACGCCCGTCACATTCGGAGGTGGAATTACAATACTGAACGCTTCTCTTTCATCCGGCTCTGAATGAAAATACCCTTTACTTTCCCAATGGCTATACCATTTATCTTCTATTTCGGAAGGACTATACTTGACTGATAACATATATATTAATTACGAATTACGAATTACGAATTACGATTTTGGAATTAAGAATTAAGAATTAAGAATTAAGAATTTAGAATTTAGAACTTGACTACCTTTGGTAGTTTAAGATTTTAATTATTATCGGCAGATTAGTAATTTGCTTGTACGTTCTAAACCTTGTGATTGCCTATTTTTCTTTGCTAATTGATACGCAATTTCTTGTTTTGTGTTACAGAGACAATCTACAACTTTCAGATGTTGGGGTATTAATATAAAAAAACTCCCGGAGCCTACGGAAGGTCCGGGAGTTAAATATATTTGCTCGATTATTGTTTTATTACTTTTGATGTGAACTGTCGCCCTTCTTTAATCACTGTTATCACATAAACTCCACTTTTCCAAGTCTGCGTTTCTAGAATTTGATAATCTCCGGGCTGATTAATAGAAACTATAGTTCTACCTAAAATATCTTTCACCTTGATATTTTCAAATTGTTCTTTCAAAACGATAAATAGGTTATCTTGGAAAGGGCTTGGATAAATCTTTAATGAATTTTCCAATTGTGGATCAACAACTGAAGTCGTCAATTTGAAATCGGGTATATATCTTGGCATAAGCTGGTAAGTAGTGGTAACTACTCCACCGCCTCCGCCTCCGCCTCCACCTTGGGTTGTAACAGAGTAACCTATTCCATAAACATCAAACTTTCCTTTTGGAGCTTTCCAGCCTGCAAGATCTGCAAGATCTTTATCTATTCTGAGCTGGTACTTGGTCGCCCCATTGTCAGGAGATACATCAACACCAAAGAAATTTCCCTGCAGGGTGTTGTTCCACTGGCTTGTGTCTAATACACTAACTCCTTCCAAGGCAACAAGTGCTGCTTCCGTGCTTTCATCCAAAGCGCTAACCAAAAGAGGCTGATGTAATGTAACGCCGCTTTGCAGTACCCACAAAGTATCGGCAACTAAGCGATTGATACCGACATTTTGTCCAACACGACCTTTAACGACTAATTTGTCACCTTCTTTAACCACATATCCACCGACGGTAGTTGCTCGCGCTACTTCAATTCCGTCACTCTTATATTTTTGGTCAACAAGCGCAAATTGCAATATATTACCGCCATAATTTGGACTATGTACAATTCCTTCGATGATTACATAGCGATTCAATGAATCGGGAGCAGTTCCGACAGCACCCGTTTGTGCAGTGATTTTACCAATAGTAGATTTGTTGTAAATCGCTTCAAAAACGGTGATATTAATGGTAGCTGTATCACAACCATTCGCAGTGCACATCGAGTATTCGAATTTGTCGGTACCAATAAAGCCATTTTTAGGTGTGTAAACAAAAAGTGCATTATTAACACCTCCACCTCCGCCGCCGCCACCTTTGGCTGCTGTGCCGTTGATTGGTTGCGTGACTACTGCAGATGCAGTTATGGCATTGGGCTGAACCATGTTGGGCTGCGAAATATTGATGTTGACTGCAGTATTTTTTGCCGTTCTTGAATTAATATTTCTTGCTACAAAAGTACCACCTCCGCCACCGGAACATTTATTAGCTTTACCTGGAGTACCCAACAACTGAACAGATTGGCCTGCTTGATTGTTAAGTGCATAGCCAATTGGTGTAGTTGATGCTGACCAGCTAGCTGCATTGTCATTGTTGGAATTTAAATCACACAATTCCATTCCCGGACCATTTCCATTGGCGGTTGCAGGCCAAGGGTTCTGAGATCTGTAGCGAACAGAATCCATAAACTCATTCGAACTGTTCCACAATTGTATGGTTTCACCAGTGTTACTTAAAGAACCATTTTTCCATTGATGGGCGGAAGTCTTGGTTGCTTTTTTAAAGAAAGTAGAGTCAAAAGTGACAACAAAATAGGCACCAGCTCCAAGTTCTACATTTGGCAATGTATCGTTAAATGCAGAACGAAAAGTGAATCCTTTCAAATTAATTGGCGCAGCACTTTTGTTGTAGATTTCTACATATTCCAGTGAATCCGTCCCTGAATTGGGAGCATTGTAATAAATCTCAGTGATGATAATACTTTGAGCCGAGGCAAAAAAAGAAATCATCGTAAAAAAAGCAGTAAAGAATAGTATTTTTTTCATCATGTTTTACAAATTATTAAAGAATATAATCAACGAATACTAGGTCAGCAGTTGGCTTGAAAAGGTTGCAAGACCATCAAAAACTTATTTTCTGTGCAAATATCCATTTAAACTCAGTAAACTCTTACTAGGGGCTAATAAATCAGAATATTAATGCAACGTTTTCTGGATTAATTCTGACTAAGAAATACTAACTTTACCAACAAAATCAACACTATGAATTTTATTTCTTTATATAAGAGAAATTATATTGCAAAAAAAAGAAAATCAGAGCACTATTATTTGATTCTTTTTTTGTTTTTTTTATGTTCTGAAACAATTCTAGCACAGATTAGCTGGACAAATACGGGTTGTAACAGTACTATGCCTACTGTTAATAAAGTTTTTATTGATGCATGCGCCAATCCCGAAGGAGCAAATGAATTTCTATACATGACCATTGGCTCAGCTCCATACAATTGGTCAAGTATGGTTTTTACAGGTAGTGGAACATACAATACCACGGCAGGAATAACCAATACAGGACCAAGCACCAATCCGTCACTCTACCAAAGACCAATTTCGAATAATTTTATTTCGGATCCAAACATAGTCAATCAATTAAACGCAGGAGTAGGCACCTGTTCACCTCCTGTTTTTTACGTTGCCCCCAATCCAATTCCGGCGGGTTCGGCAGTTATCGTGCGAATGTCTAACGAGGATGTAAGTCTGCCAGGTGGAAATGCATTGAGTTCACTTTGTGGAAAAGGCCCTGTGTATGTTCTTGTCGGAAACTACACCACCAATAACCCTAACAATCTTCCCGGATTTTTCAGAAATCAAAACAATTGCAATAATTCTACAGCATCTACAAATACATCGCCTTGTACCAGAATTGCCACATTCAACCTCGGGGGAGGATGCATTCAGGAAGTTACTTACAATGCTGGTACGTTCCCAACCCCTGGTTTCAGCTCAACCACAGGTGCATTTTTAACCTCTGCAGGTGGTTCCGGTCTAACTTCTGACTGCTATGAAGCACCGGCTTGCTCCAATCCACCGGCTCCCGCAGTAAGCCCAAATCTGATTGAATACTGCGATGGAACACCTATGCCCGGAACTAAGATTGGATGCTCCAACTGTTCCTTAACAAATACTTATTTCATTTATGATGCAGCAACGGGAGGAAACCTGGTGTATTCAGGTCCGGTTGGCACATTTCCTCAGACTGGTTTTGTTCCACCCGTAGGTTACAACACCTATTATGTCAGTCAAAAATTCAGCTTTTGTAATAGTGACAGAACTCCCATACAAATCCATCGAAAACCAATACCAAGTATAGCTCCAATACCTATTCAAACATTTTGCGAAAGCAACAGCTGTCTGAACATTACTGCGACTGGTTCAGCTGGCGCCACTTATTCCTGGTCACCGGCAGCTGGTGTAAGTAACCCAACATCTGCAGCAACACAAATCTGTAATACCGGAACATCACCGATATTCCTTACCAGCACTTTGAATGGATGCACCATCACCGTTCCTGTAAGTTTTACGACCAACATGTCATTAAATGGCAATATTATTACTCCTCCGAATATGATCAATTGCCTGAATTCGAGTGCGGTATTGGACGCCAATCCGAAGGCTTCCAATATCAATTATACATGGTCAAATGGATCGACGAGTTCGGCACCAACCGTAACAACTGGTGGAGCATATTCTGTTACTTTAACAGATACCAACAATGGTTGCACTAGAGTTTCAACTACAAATGTTATCGAAGACAAAGTGAAGCCGGTCATTGCTCCGGTGGCACCAATCAAGATAACCTGTGCCAATCCATCTCCTTCGATTCCGCTATCGGTCAGTGGATCTAATCTTACGTATGCATGGTTACCTCTAGGTTCAGGATCAAATCCGATAATTAATAACCCCGGCACGTATACAGTGACGGTTACCAATTCAGTCAACGGGTGCACCGACACAAAGAGTATAACAGTGACTCAAGATATTGCTACGCCTAATGCTGTAATTGCACCACCTCCACAGTTAAATTGCTACAATGGTGGCAGCATTAACCTAAATACTACCGGAACAAGTACCGGGTCAAATATAACTTACAATTGGACTGGGCCATTGGGATACAATTCCACTGCAATTCCTCCGCCGGCAATTACGCAAAGTGGCACTTATAATTTAGTTGTGACAAATACAGATAATGGTTGTACAAAAACTGTTTCTGTGAATATTATAAGAAACACTGACATACCAAATGTGACTGCAGGAAGCAACCAAGTATTGAGCTGTTACAACAATGGAGCTGTTCAGCTTGGAATCATCGGAAGTCCGGGCTGGACCTACATTTGGTCCAACGGAAGTACCGATGCTGTACTTAGTACGACAATGACCGGGACTTATTCGCTGACCGTCACTGATCCGGTCAATGGTTGCACCAGGGTTTCTCAAGCTACAGTGACCGAAAACAAGACTGTACCTGTGGTCAGTCCGATTCCTCCGATAACAATAACCTGTGCCAATCCCAACCCTTCGGTAAATGTTAATGCTACAGGAGGCCCGAATTTTAATTACAATTGGGCACCTTCCGGATCTGGTGCAAATCCCACTTTTTCAATGGGAGGAACCTATACTGTTACGGTGACAAATACCGATAGTGGTTGCAAAGCAACACAGACTTTAAATGTCTCGGAGGATATCACAAAACCAGATGCTGTCATTTCTCCTCCTGCAATTCTGAATTGTTTTAACAACAGCAATATTTCACTTAGTACCACTGGTACCAGTACAGGGCCTCCCTATACGTATCAATGGAGCGGTGGCAATCAGACGGGTACATCACTACCCTTCCCGGCAGTTACTTTGCCGGGCACATATTCTTTGACGGTGACCAACCCAATCAACGGTTGTACCAAAGTGGCAAGTGTAAACGTTACACAAAACACTACGCCACCGAATGCTTTATCAGGTCCTCCGAAACTACTCAATTGTTCCAACAATGGTATGGTCAGCATCGGAACGAGCACCTCGGCTGCTTATAATTACCAGTGGTCGAATGGCGCAACATCCGGAACGCAGACCGTAACTACTCCCGGGGTGTACAGCCTTACCGCTACCGACCCAATAAATGGATGTACTACCACTAGTTCGGTAACGGTAACTGAAGATACTTCAGTACCCAATATCAGCTCAATTCCCGACATGACGCTTACATGTGGAGTACCGATCAAGAACTTAATTCCGGTTGTGAGTGGAAACAATTTACAATACAGCTGGTCCCCATCCGGAGCAGGTGCAACTCCCGCGATTTCAGTGGGAGGAGTTTATACACTTACTTTGACCGATGCCGTCAGTGGTTGTACGCACACAAAAACAGTAACCGTGACTGAAGATAAAGTAGCACCAGGCGCTACTATTTTGCCAGCACTAACCCTGAATTGTTTTAATAGTTCATCTATTGCCCTTGATCCTACGGGAACTAGTACAGGCACAAATTTCAACTATAACTGGAGTGGTCCGGGAGGATTTTTTTCTTCCAGTTTAGTCCCTCAAAATGCAACTGCACAAGGGACCTATATGCTAACGGTGACAAACAGTATAAATGGTTGTACAAAAACAGCTTCTGTAAATGTCACACAAAATATAGTTCCACCTATTGCATCGGCCGGAGCACCAAAAATATTGAACTGCTACAACAGCAATAGTGTAAGCATTGGCAGCGGTTCTGTTTCAACTTACCTGTATAATTGGTCAAATGGAAATACAAATGCTTCGCAAACCGTGACGCAGCCGGGAGTTTATATTGTTACTGTTACCGATAACATCAATGGCTGTACTTCCACATCGCAGGTAGCGATTACCAAAGACGATAGTCCACCTACAGCAAATGCTGGTGCTGATTTAACCATTAATTGCTATTTTCCTGCGAAATCACTATCGGGTGCAGGAGGAAATGGTTCTCCACTTGGATACCAATGGGCAGGACCGGGAATTTTAAATGGAGGAAATACCCTATCTCCAACAGTCAATCAAAGTGGCATTTATTTGCTGACGGTCACAAATATTACTAATGGATGTACTGCCATTGCCCAGATGAATGTGAGTTCTGACAAAAATGCGCCCACGGTAGCGGCACTTGCAACCGGTAATTTGAACTGCAATGTAACCAGCACAACTTTGGATGGAAATGGTTCCAGTGTCGGACCTAATTTTAGTTTTGCATGGAGTGGACCCAATGGTTTTTCCAACAATAGTTCGCTGACTCCAACGATAACAGTCGGAGGAAATTATACGATTGTGATCACCAATTCTGACAACGGATGTACTTCCTCTAAAACGATACTAGCCATACAGGACATTACGCCACCAGTCTCGACTTTAATTCCACCAACGCTACTGTCCTGCACTTTCCCGAGTGTGGTATTGCAGCCATTTTCGCAGTTTAACAGTGCTTATTTTTATACCTGGTCAACTTTGGATGGCAATTTTACTTCCGGTACTTCAGGATATACAGCAACGGCTGATAAAGCTGGAACCTACACTTTGTCAATTATTAATACTGCAAATGGTTGTTCGTCTACAGCTTCTGGTGTAATTGTTGAAAATAAAACTACTCCTGTTGCTTTAATTGCCACAGCCAATCCGCTAACCTGTACAACTCCGCAATTACAACTTAATGCTTTTGGCTCGACCACAGGTTCCGATATCAGTTACAATTGGACAACGGCAGATGGAAGTTTACTATCTGGATTGAATACCCTGAACCCTCTAGTCAATAAGGCAGGCACTTACCAATTGAGTGTCCGAAATATCACAAACGGATGTTACCAAACTGCAAATGTTAAAATTGATGACCAAAGAGTCTTCCCAATTGTTTCAATAAATCTGGCCAATACTGTTACCTGCAAAAATTCCACAATTACTATAGATGCCAGTAATTCCAGCACTGGCAGTAATTTCAATTATGCTTGGACCGCAGTTGGCAGTGGCACCATTTCTGCGGGTGCCAATACGCTTACACCATCAGTAACCAGTTCAGGTGTTTATGAACTGGTCATCACCAATACTGCTAATGCATGTAGTAGCTCAAAATCTATATCCGTTGCACAAGATAAAACCCTACCTACTGCCAATGCCGGCCCAGATAGATTGCTTACCTGTACTAATAATACTGTTTCACTTATAGGTTCCGGTTCACAAGGGGCCAACTTCCGTTATGCCTGGGGTTCTGCTGCGGGTGCAGTCCAAATTGGAGGCACGACATTAACACCCACTGTAAGTCAAGCTGGAGCTTATACGCTCACGGTGACCAATATCCAAAATGGTTGTACTGCTGTTTCCAATGTTTCGGTTACAACCGATTTAAATGTTCCCGTTGCCGATGCCGGTACACAGAGAATTATAGATTGTAATGTTTCGCAAGTCAACCTCGACGGCAGCAAATCCAATAACGGAGGTCAATATTTGTATGAGTGGACCACGTTAAACGGGGCTTTTGTATCGGGACAAAATACGCTTCAACCACAAGTTAATAAGCCGGGAATTTATACTTTAAAAATAACCAATACAATTAATAATTGTGTTGCGAAAGCCGATGTAGAGGTATTTGATAATCGAATTAATCCGTTGGTTGCGCTGATTAAACCTCAAATTCTGAATTGTGCACATCCTCTGATTCGCTTAGATGCAAGAGCTTCTTCTACCGGAACCGAGTTTTCTTACGCTTGGACTACCGCCAATGGCTCAATTGTTTCAGGAGCTGATAGCAACTGGCCAAGCATCGACAAAGCAGGTAATTACAGCTTAAAAATAGTAAACGCTTCAAATGGCTGTTCAAAAGACACATCAATAAATATTCTGGACAACTTTAATACTCCCAAAGCCATTGTACAAAGTCCGGATATCATCACTTGTATCAAACCTCAATTTGAACTGGATGCCAGCAACTCGACAAATATTCAAAACGCAACGATCAGCTGGAAACTGAATAAGAATGCAAATATAGTTTCTGGTGCATCTACGCTAAAGCCGACCATTGATAACTCAGGTTCTTATCTATTGATTTTACGAGATACATTGAGTCAGTGTGTGGATAGCATTGAAATTGAAGTTACAAAAGATGCCAATATCCCACTGGCTGACGCCGGTCCATCTAAAACTCTGAATTGTACCATCAAAACCATCGATATTCAATCTACAGCAAGTACTGGCCCTACCATCAGCTATGAATGGTCAACAAATGGTGGGAATATTTTGTCGGGAACGAATACGCTTACACCAAAGATTGATCAACCGGGCACTTATACCTTGACGGTCAGAAATTCAGCCAACCAATGTATTAAAACTGCCAGCGTGGAAATCAAACAGGATACTGTTAGGCCAGCGATTCTGGTACTACCTGCTACAACACTAAATTGCAAGGTCACGGTTGCAAAAATTGACGCAACGGGTTCTTCGACAGGATCTAAATTCAAGATTAGTTGGAATGATCCACAATCTGGAATTTTATCGGGTGCGAATTCCCTTGCACCTCTTGTGAATAAACCGGGTACATATACTTTGGAATTAAGAAATTCAGATAATACCTGTGTAACATCAGTACCGGTTACTATTGTTCAAAATATTCAAAAACCGATTGCAGATGCTGTAGCAAAAGACACCATAACTTGTCGCCTTCCGCAGTATGCAATTCTTGGAACAGTAAATGCGGCCTCAGGATTGTATACTTTCGAATGGAAGACCAGCAATGGAAACTTTGTAAAAGATCAAAATTCGTTGAACCCAATCATCAATAAAGGTGGAACTTATCAACTTTTTGTAACCGATACTGTAAATTATTGTATCGGAAATACTCAAATCGAAGTTGTTGAAAATACAAAAGTCCCAGTTACCGGTGCGGGAAAAGATGGCAATCTCAGCTGCTCCGCACTGCAATTAAAACTGGAAGGTACAGTTTCAAATGGAAATATTAATGACATGCTTATCAATTGGAGTACCGCGAATGGTAATTTTGTTAATGGAGAAAAAACCTTAACACCACTCGTCGATGCACCCGGTGTGTATATATTAAAAATTGAAAACAGAACTAATGGCTGTTTCTCAATCGATACCACGCTAATTACACAGGATGCCAATGTACCAATTGTCGCAATCAGTGGCGGAGATAAGCTAGATTGTGCCACAACCTCAATTCAACTCGACGGCACGGCTTCTTCACAGGGAGCCGGCATCACTTTCGAATGGAAAGCCGAAAATGGTGCTAATATATTCAGTGGCGCTAACACGCTTACACCAAAAGTAAATGGTGGCGGTATTTATACATTGACCATACGAAATAGTACCAATAACTGCGTGAAGTCAGTTCAGAAATTGGTCACCATAGATACCTTACACGCTGACGTGAATATTGAAAAAGGTCTATTAACATGTAGAGACCAGCAGGTCTGGATTAACTCGTCAGTCACAAAAGTTACTAACTACAGCATTAACTGGACATCTGCCAACTCGATCTTAAGTAAAAGCGACAGTACTGCTATCCAGGTCAATACAAACGGGCTTTATAAAGTAAGCGTCTTAAATAAAGACAATCAATGCTTGACCAGCAGGAATGTTGAAGTCAGTGAAGATAAAGTAAAACCCCTCGCAGACGCAGGACCGGTACAGCAGCTGATCTGCAATGATTCCTTCTACGTAATAAACGCAACAAAATCAAGCACAGGCTCAATCTACAACTATACTTGGACGAGCAACAATGGGCAAATTCTTTCGGCTGGAACAAGCCTAAGTCCCGTTGTAAAACCAAATGCATCTTACTATCTATTGGTCAATAATAGTCAAAACGGCTGTTTTGCTATGGATACGACCACCATTCTCAATATCAAACCTCAGATGAACGCAGCGGTAGTACAACATCCGCTTTGTAATGGTGGTCTTGGAAAAATTGAGTTTCGAGGTGTCAACAGTGGAACACCGCCTTTTGCTTATTCAATCGACGGAGGCAAAAAATACTTAAACAAGACCGAATTCGACAAGTTGATTCCGGGTATTTATCCATTAAAAGTGCAAGATGCCAACGGTTGTGAAGATTCACTTAAAGTTACAGTTATTGAACCGCCACTTTTTAGTTTGACTTTGAGTGGAAT
This sequence comes from Saprospiraceae bacterium, assembly GCA_049316985.1. Lineage (GTDB taxonomy): Bacteria > Bacteroidota > Bacteroidia > Chitinophagales > Saprospiraceae > CANHEE01. The sequence goes on from JBMOJB010000006.1 coordinate 49,689, forward strand.
ACACAAAATTACAATAGGAGATGATATTCAGTTTGTAGTGAGTTACAATCCTGACACGATGAAGCTGGCTGAAATCAAATGGACTCCTTCAGATTCACTGTCCTGCAGTGATTGCCTCGATCCTATCATCAAACGACCACTCAGGGGTGGATTTTATGAAGTGGTGGTCAAAAACGATAAAGGTTGTGAAGCGAGAACAAGTACCCAGTTAAATGTAAGTAAAACGATTCCGATTTATGCACCAACCATCTTTTCACCAAATGGCGACAAGATCAACGATTTCTTTACGCTGTTTGCCAATCCCAATAATATTGTCAACATCAACTACCTGAGAATCTATGACAGATGGGGAACACTCCTTTTCGATGCCCAGGATATGGAACCCGGCATTGAAACAATAGGTTGGGATGGCAATTTTAGAGGAGAACCGCTAAATCCGGCAGTTTTTATTTGGTACGCTGAGATCCTAAGGGTAGATGGTAAAAAGGAAATTATTAAAGGAGATATAACGTTACAACGATAAATTGCAAAATTTATAGTTTGTTGAAAATCATCATGGGCTAATTACTAATTGCCAGAGAGGTACGGATTTCGAATTCGTATTTCTCTGGCAATTTTTTATTAACGTGTATTTGAAAAATTGTTAATATTAAATTAACAGTGGAAGTTTACATTTGCATCAAATTTGACCAAAATGTATAGATTCGGTTTATTCTGAACGTAAAAACTACGCTATTATAGCGATTCAGAATTTTGACCAAATTGCAAACATTTTACTGATTTTGAATGGTTATTTTTATTTTAAATTTAAACTAAAACTTATGAATTTTTTTAACAAATTAAAATCAACTTTGATTTTTGCTCTATTACTACTTTCCGGAGCAGCTTTTGCACAAGTAACTACTTCTGCAGCTACCGGAATTGTAAAAGACAATAAAGGAGGCGAATTGATTGGTGCTACTGTCATGGCAGTACATTTGCCAACCGGTTCAAACTACGGAACAGTAACCAACGCTGATGGTCATTTCATCCTTAATAACATCAGAGTCGGTGGTCCTTACAAATTAACTGTATCATTCATTGGATACAAAACTTATGAAACTGAAATCCCTTCCCTAAAGCTGGGAGAAGTAAGCAAATTCAACATCGTTCTTGCTGAAGATGCGATGCTACTTTCCGAGGTTGAGGTTGTATACAAAAAGAATGCTTTGATCAACAGTCAAAGAACTGGTGCTTCCACCAATATTTCCAATGCTACCTTAAATGCATTGCCTACATTGAACAGAAGTCTGGAAGATTTTACACGTCTAAACCCCAACGTACGTGGTGGCGGTGGACAGAATGCGCTTTCATTTGCCGGTATGGACAATCGTTTCAACAACCTGACTATTGATGGTTCAGTTTTCAACAATTCATTTGGATTGCAGGCTTTACCGGGTAGTCAGACCAACTCTACGCCTATCTCTTTGGATGCGGTAGAGCAATTGCAGATCAATCTTGCTCCTTACGACGTAAGACAAGGAGGCTTTGCCGGTGCGGGTATCAATGCAGTTACACGCTCAGGAACGAATGAATTTTCAGGTTCTGCATTTTTCAATAACAGAAGTAATAATTTAGTTGGAAAAAAAGATTATTTTGGTAATACTACCGCTGCGTCTACGAATTCTTTCGGTGTGAATCAAGCCGGATTCAGATTAGGTGGTCCAATTATCAAAAACAAATTATTCTTTTTCATCAATGGTGAGTTAGAAAACAGAACATCGCCGGGCACTAATTTCTTTGCTGAAAAAACGGATGGGTCAAACAAAGGACAAGCCAGTACAACTCGTGTTAAAGAACAAGATCTTGTAGATGTGGCCAATATCCTTAAGACCAAATACGGTTATGATCCGGGCAACTGGGAAGGATATGACCTGGTTACCAAAAGTACCAAAGGTCTGGCACGTATCGATTACAACATCAACCAAAAGCACAAAATGAGCGTGCGATTCAATGCGTTGAAGTCTCAAAGTGATGTGCCTATGTCATCATCAGGAGGATTTACCGGCCGTAATGGTAATGCATTTGGTATGAATTACCAAACATCCAACTACACCATTCACAATGATATCTATTCAGGAATCGCGGAATTAAACTCAATTTTTGGTTCAAAAATATCTAACAAGTTAATCGTGGGATATACTGCCAATCGCGATTATCGGGAAGAGTTAACGCCTAAGTCATTCCCTACTGTAGATATTTTGGAAGGTGGCCGCAATTACATTGCTTTCGGTTCAGAACCATTTACACCAAATAATACGCTAAACACAGATACCTACCAGGCGATAGATCAAATGACCTATTCATTAGGCAAACACACCATTGGTGTAGGTGCTAGTTTCGAACGCTTTAAATTCGAAAACATTTTTACACCAACGGTTAATGGACAATTCGTATTTAATTCATTGGCTGATTTCAAAAAAGCAGTAAATGGCGACTCCATTATGTACAACCGCTATGCTTTGACTTATTCGGTAAAACCGGATCGCTCACCTTGGGCTTCAGTAGTTACGGTTAATCAGATCGGTGCATATCTGCAAGATGAATGGGATGTGACGGATAATTTCCGTTTGACATTGGGTGTTCGTGTTGATGTACCTTTGTTCGACGCTTTAGACAAGAGTGTATATTTCAATCCACAAATCGATACTACCGGCAATGCTTCCAAAGGATTTCAGATTCCTACGGTATCCAATGGCGTTTATGGTGGCGAAAAAGTCAAATTATCGACTTACGATTTACCAAAGGCAAATGCAAATTTCTCTCCAAGAATTGGTTTCAACTGGAATCCACTTGAAGACAAGTCACTACAGATTCGTGGTGGAATTGGATTGTTTTCAGGTCGCCCTGCTTTCGTGTGGCTAGCCAATCAAGCTGGAAACAACGGTATGTTGAGTGGACAAATCAATGACATTTCAAATACCAGCAACCCTGACAAAACAAAGTGGGTAGTTATCAACAATAAGAAATATCCATTCACCGATAATGTAGATAAATATGAGCCAACCACGGTAACACGTCCGGCAAAATCATACAATATCGCGGCTACAGATCCTGATTTCAAATTCCCGCAGGTACTTCGCGGAAGCATCGCTTTTGATTACAAATTGCCATTTGGCTTGGTTGCAACAGCAGAAGGAATGTACAGCAAAACGCTAAACGATATGTTGTATTACCAGGCTAACTTAAAAGCTCCTTCAAGAAATTTTGCCGGTGCTGATACTCGTCCTCGTTACGACAACACCAGATATGTTTCATATGTAACTGACGCGACTGTACTTTCTAATACAGGAAAAAGTTTCGGATACTTTGCTACATTCAAATTAGAAAAAGCGCCATCAAAAGGACTAGGTGGTTTTGCAGCCTATACTTTTGGAAATTCAAGAGACATGATGAGTGCCGGTTCTATCGCATTCTCTTCGTGGAGAGATGTCAGCTCAGTGAATGGCAATAATTATTTGGATCTCGCTTATTCCAACAATGATCAGCGTCACAGAGTAATCGGTGCTGTAACCTATCGCATCGAATACCCTTTCGTCCAGAACAAATTTTTAGGTGCTACACAAATCTCATTATTGGGAGAATCTTACAACCAAGGTCGTTACTCTTTCACATTCTCAGGAGATATGAATGGTGATGGTATCGCAGGTAACGATCTAATCTATGTGCCTTCTGACAAATCAAAGATGAATTTTGAGGAGTTCAAAGGTGCAAAGGCAGACAAAACTCCAATCACATTCACTGTTGATGATCAAAAGAATGCCTTCGAAGCATTCATCAATCAAGACAAATATCTAAAAGGACGTCGTGGAAAATACGCAGAACGCAACGGCGGCGTTTTTGATTTCGTCACTCGTTTTGACTTCAATATCGTTCAGGAATTCATGCCGGTAATTGGTGGCAAAACACATACGATTCAGTTGCGTGCTGATATTTTCAACGTTGGAAATCTATTGAGTAAAACAATGGGAGTCGGATATCGCATGAACACTTCTGCACCATTGGTTTACAGCAAAGTGGATGCCAATGGCACTCCAATTTACAGAATGGCTACTATCAAGGATGCAGCCGGAAACGATACCATTAATTTCTCGTCATTTACCAGAACGACAAACCTTCAGGATCTATGGCAAGCTCAATTGGGCATTCGCTATTTGTTCTAAAGAATACCACTTCAAAAACAAATGAAAATGGCTGTCTCGGATTATTCCGAGGCAGCTTTTTTTTTATTTACCATATTTAGCTCGCCTACAGAACTAACAAAAATTCAAAGTAAAGTAGAACCCATTTCTGTAATTTCCGGAATCCGTTGCATTTATACCCTCAATACCCGAAGAATATTCAGTAATATCTGACAAACAACAAACTTAACATTGAATTACCGAATAATTAATTAAATTTGTACTGAAAATGATATGATTTTCAAAATAACGCTCACATGAAAAAGAACCAAATGGAGTTTTTGACCACCTATTCCCGCATTGCTCAGTTACTTCATATAGATAGGAAGACGATTTACAATCGCCTTAAAAAAAATGGTGAAACCATTAAGCGTGGTTTGCTTAGTGAAGAAGATCAAAGAAAAGTATTTTTTGTATTGCGAGTGCCTTACGATGAGTTCTTTAGTAATAAAGGAGGCGAGTAATTTCACAATTTTACCTATTTATTGACAAGTGTCAATTGTTAATTGAACAGAAGCGCTTCCCGATAAGTTGGCATGGACAGTTACTGCAGGGCTCGCCAATGGTGACCCTACTGGCTGCGGCCATCAAGAAGCGAGAAATCATCCGGGAATTACTAAGGCGTTGACTCAAGTTTTTGATGGAGTACCTGATCGCAAATTTCTTAGACAATGAAAATGATAAAATTATTAATTTGCCTTTCTATTATCTCTGCAGGCTTTTCAGCTTGCAGAGATAAGGAGATGCCAGTAACTAGTAGTGTATTAAGGATGTTGTATTCCTTACCACTAACTGAACAGGTAGACATCTATAAGTTCGTATCTATCGATGATGATATAATATATAACAACGGAATCGTAGTGGGCAGTTTTGAAAATGGTAAGAGATCCTTAAAAATGATCGATCTAAATACGAAAGAAACTAGATGGGTTTGGAATGACAATACAGAGTTAGCGTTCGCCATCAAGCATATGTATTTGTATTCTAATTTTTTAGTTGTTTTACTTAGAAAAGATGTATATTGTATTGATCTGAATACTGGCAAGACTAATTATAGTTTTAATAAAAGTTTCTATTTTGAAAACTGGGTTTCTGGAATTGGAAGTACTTTTTTTTGTAGTACATTCGATGAAAGCACAGGATATCAAGCAGATTTATTCAAAGGAAACACAAGTACTGGAGATTTTGACAAATACTTAACACCAAATTATGAAAAGGAATTCCCCGCAAAAAATCCGCTGGGTCGAGTAATTTATAAAATTACAGCAACAGCGTATGAAAATGACACACTCTTATTTTTGCCATATATTGAACCCAACCCTCCATATTATGTTTTTCCAAAAATGGGATTATTTAATATGTCAAAAAATAAATGGCTGTATCAAAACATAAAGGTAGTTGACCCAGCTGAAAATTATCAAACTATGCCAAATGGTGCAAAGATTATTGGTGATAAAGTTTATTTAGCTTGTGGCCATAATCTAGTATGTTATGAGCTACTAACCGGCAAGGAAATCTGGCGTAGAAATGATTTTTTGCATGAATTCCCCTTCGCATTTTTTGGGTATGAGATTTATGGTAATAAATTAATCGCACATACACAAGGCGGAAGAACTTATGCCATTGATGTCAACACTGGTCAGAATATCTGGAAGCTCGAAAATATTGGTGATCCCAATAGCTTTATGCACCAGCACAATGGCGTTCTGTACTATATTGCAGGTGGTCGACTACTATGTGTTGATATTGAAAATGGACAAATATTGGGCTCACTTTCTTCACCTGACCACGACGTACTGCAAGAACGCGTAGTTGTCGTACCTCAACCAAATGGTGAAAAAGCAAAAGTGGTAATTATGTCTTATAAAAACATGTACGTTTATGAAGCGCTTAAATAATTAACAATTGACAATTAACAATTGACAATTAATTTTATTGTCAATTGTTAATTGTCAATTGGACAGAAGCGCTTCCCGATAAGTTGGCCTGGACAGTTACAGCGGGGCTCGCCAATGGCGACCCCACCGGCTGCGGGCATCAGGAAGCAAGAAATCATTTTCAATTGTCAATTGTTAATTGTCAAATGGAACTGCAAGGCTTTTCAGGCTGCATCGGATTATTCAGAAGCGGCCTTTTTATTAAATTTTCTGAATTTAATCTTTCTACCGTAGTGATTATTGTCCAAAGCAACTCATTCGATTCGTATCGCAATATTAAATTTTCATCGAAAAGCAAAAATTAACATTAGAAAAGCTGAATTGAAGTTACTTTTGCGTTAACCAAATGTAAATTTATCGTTAACTAAATAAAGTAAAAATGAAAAAAAAGATAGAAATCGAAATAAACGAAGGGGTTTCTGAAAAGGAAGTTAGCTTGGAACATAGTACTGCAGCGCCGGCTGCAAAAAAAAGTAAGGCGGATGCCAAACCTGACGAAACAAGTGAAAACAGTGCAAAACCACTTAAAATTGCGGACGATTCTGCCAACCATAAACCGCAGAATAAAGCCGAATTCAAAGCACAGTTGAAGGAAAGCAAAATGTTTTACCGCAATATCAAAAGACTTTTAAAAAAGGCCAAAAAGGCATTTAAGAAATCTTCGAAAAAAGCGGATGAGCAGCAATACCAAATTGCAAAATTTAATTTCTCAGAGGCAAAAACCCGCAAGAAGGACCAAAAGCAACAATTGAAGGACTTGAAGAAAATGAGGAAGTTATTCAAGAAACCAAAAGCTGCCGCAAAGAAATAAGGCACTAAGATGTGTATTGTCAAGTCTGGGCAATTTTAAAATAGCAATTTGCCTGCCTGTACTGCAGGCAGGCAAACCTAGTCATTATCAGGCATCCCTACCCGTCCAAAATTTCGAATTGCTTATCAACCATATCTATCTAAAGAAAATCAGTTAATAAAATAGTCGCTCATTAGAGGATTAGTGGTTGATATTGCCAAAGGTTGGGTAGAAGTGTGTACAAAATTATGCGGTCTCGGGAAGGCTGTCCCTAATGGTGCTTATTTCAATTTGTCGCGGACTTCATAGCAATTCTGTTCTATCGTTTTGCAGATTTCGTCAATAGTCACAGAAGTTATATTTTCAGAAAATGGTTCGCCATGCAAATTTGCCAGTTTATTTATTGTCAAAAAAGCGGTACTAATGATCACCATAATTGGGATAGCTAGGAACTCAAAACCACTATCCTCTCCACCCAGGTCAATGTCGCCAATAAATAAAGGAATCAGAATTACATAAAAGCTC
>JBMOJB010000007.1:0-56897 GCA_049316985.1 Saprospiraceae bacterium
TGCTCTTCTTGTTTTTGTTCTACTTCAAGGTTTTTGAAGAGCTCAAGCATTCTATCCATCTCCATATTCATTTCCTCTGTACTCAACTGCATCTGCTCCATTTTATCAAGGGTATTTTCCTTTTCAAGCTGCTGCATCAACTTTTCGATGTCTTCCATGAGTTTTTTCATCTCAGGATTTTGCAGTTCGTTGAACAATTTTTCCAGTTGTTCTTGCTTCTTTTGCAGTTCCTCCGTTGGTTCCTTAAATTCCTCTTGATTTTTTAGGTTCTCCTGAAATTTCTCTTTTGCAGATTCTATTTGCTTCTGGATTTCCTTCTGTTTGTTAAGCAGATTTTCCATTTGTTTTTTATCCTGCCAATCCATTTCCTTTTTCTGAAGAAGCTTTTCCCTCATTTTTTGCAGCTCTTCTTGTGTCTTCTTTGTTTCTTTGATGGCTTTTTCCAATTCATCCTTAATCTGATCGTTATTTTTCTCTTCCTTTTTCTGAAACTCTTCCACTGTCGGTAAAGCGAAGGTCATCGGGTTCGTTTTTGTAGATTTTGAACCATTAATCGCATCATTGTCGTAAATCTCAAAATAGTACGTCACTTCATCACCGGGTTTTAATGGCAATGTAGAAATATCGAAGTTATATTGAAATTGAATTTGCTTTCCGCTAGGTTTCTGAATGGGAATCGCAACCAAATCTCCCTGAGAACCATCTTGTTTTTTAATTCTGTAATTGAATGAAAGCGCTTTCAACCCATAGTCATCGCTGGCATCTCCGGCAAAGAACACCTGCTTCAAATTGGAGCTGTCAACAAACTTCTCCATCGCAATAGATGGATAAAGATCGGGAATCAATGTAATAGTATAAGCTATCGAGTCCGCATTTGGAAGCTGTGCATTTGAAATGAAAACTTTATAGGTTTCATCTGCGGCTGCCATTTTCCTGTGTTGAAAGGTCACTTGTCCGTTTCGCTTTGCCTCGATCGTTTCGCCTTTTGACGAAAATCTGATCTTTATATTTTCAGTATTTTGAGCATTGAAAAACCAATTGATATTGGTGCCTAACGGAACAACCAAATCGCCAACATTGGACAAATCTTCATCCGGCCTGCCCGTATAAGCCGGATAATCAAGCTGGACATCAAAACCGAGAATATTTGGTTTTTTAATTACGTTTAATTTATAGTCATCGGAATTAACACCACCGCCCAATAATTTGAAGTCTGTTTCTTTCTGAATATTCGAGAATTTATAAGAAAAGGAACCATCATCGTCTTTATTCAACCGATATTGATAATTGTCAATATTTATAAAAACTTCATTAGGGACAGCATTACCTTCCGTCTTTACTTTCAATAAAAAATCTGAAAACTGAACCGCATGTAGGCTGTCGGTATTGACAACAAATTTAAATGGTGCAGGCCGAGCAAACACCTGTGAATTGTTGATTAATCGCTTTGTTGAATCTTTGATAATACTCGGAGCTGCTACCAACAGAACCAAAAGCAACAAAAGCGGTGGTAGAGCATATCGAAGGTATTTTCGATTTTGCGCCAGATTGATTGCCGCCTTAAAAGGAACAAATTTAATTTCATCTGATTTTTGGTTGATACTGGCCATAATCAATTCTGCCTGGGCAGAATTTTGTGATTGCTGCTTTAATTGAAGGATATTGAGCAATTTGTCTTTGACATCCACAAAATGATTACCGATTATCTGAGCCGCCTTTTCATGGGAAATAACCTTTCCTAATCGATAATAATGCATCATCGGCAATGCCAGCCAATTCCAAAACGCACCAATGCTCATTCCGATAAAACTCCAGAACATAATCTTTCGAACGAGCGGCTTAAAGTAAAAATAATACTCCAGCAAACTGAAAGACAAAAACAGAAGCAGTAATGCTGCCACTGTATACAAGCCACCTCTAATCAATTGATTCACATAATATTTGCGAATAAATTGGTCAAGTTTTTCGATTAATAATTGATAGTTGTCTTTATATTGTAACATATCGAAATATTATAAGATTTTTTCTACACAAAAATATAACTATTGACTGCACAAAGCAAATGCCTTTGCAGCAATCGTATAATTTAACTGACTTTTAACGTTGAAATGGGTAAAAAGATTATTTAAGGATTAAAACAACTTTTTTTGAAAAAAAGTATGCACGCTTACTTCTTCCAAGCCCTCTTTATCGCTTTTTCAACCACCTGGTCTGATGCCACATTGGCCATTGTCACTTTTAGATCCGGGCGGGATTTCATTGCCCTTTTAATTGCAAAAACTGCTTCAGGGTTTCTGGCCCATGCTCTGCGTGCTATTCCGTTGTTAACATCCCAGAACAACATTGACAGCAGCCTTCTTTCTGAATCTGCACTACCATCTAAAAGCATTCCGAATCCACCATTGATTACCTCACCCCAACCGACACCGCCTCCATTATGCAAAGAAACCCAGGTCGCACCGCGGAATGAATCTCCAATGACATTTTGTACTGCCATATCAGCTGTGAATTTACTCCCATCGTAGATATTAGATGTTTCTCTAAATGGCGAATCTGTTCCGCTTACATCGTGATGGTCTCTTCCTAAAACAATGGGAGCCGAAATTACGCCTGATGCAATGGCATCATTAAATGCTTTAGCAATAAGCATTCTGCCCTCTGCATCTGCATATAATATCCGGGCCATCGAACCGACTACAGGTATGTTTCTATCTGCATTTTCAATCCAGATTATATTGTCTCGCAATTGACCTTTGATTTCAGGGGGAGCATCTTCATATAGTTGTCTTAGTACATTTTCAGCTATTTGATCAGACTTATCAAGGTCTTTTTTGTCTCCGGAAGTACAAACCCACCTGAATGGCCCAAATCCATAGTCAAAACAAAGTGGCCCCAATATGTCTTGGACATAGGAAGGATACTTATAACTCCCTGTTTTTTTGTCTTCAAAAACATCTGCCCCGGAATCGCCGGCTTCCTTTAGAAAAGCATTACCATAATCCCAAAAGTACATCCCTCTTTCTGCCATTGCATTGATTGCAGCAACATGGCGACATAATGATTTCCTTACTTCTACCATGAACTTCTCTTTGTCCGAAATCAGGAGTTTTTTGGCTTCTTCGAAAGTAAATCCTTGTGGCGTATATCCACAATCGTCAATGTTGTGCAAAGAGGTTTGGTCGGAACCCAGTTCAATTTTTACATTATTTTTTACAAAAGCCTCCCAGAGATCAACGATATTTCCGTGATACACCAAAGCAATTCCTTCTTTGTTTTTTCGGCATTCTTCAATCCGTTTAATGATTGCTTGCAAGTCAGTATATACGTTTTCTCTTTTGATATATCCATCGACCACCCTTTGATTTACTGCATCGTCATCTGTCTCAGCCAGAACACCGACACAACCGGTAATCACTGCCGCTACTGCCTGAGCGCCACTCATTCCTCCCAAACCAGAAGTAACATATACTATGCCCTTCAAATCATCACTACCCAAACCCTTTCTTCTTCCAGCATTCAACAACGTAATGGTTGTACCATGTACAATACCTTGTGGCCCGATGTACATGAATGATCCGGCTGTCATTTGACCATATTGTGTCACACCAAGCGCATTGTACTTGTTCCAATCCTCTTTTTTTGAATAATTGGGAATCATCATTCCATTGGTTACTACGACTCTGGGTGCATCTTTATTGGAAGGAAATAAACCCATTGGATGACCGGAATAAAGGACCAGCGTCTGTTTATTGGTCATCTTGGCGAGATACTGCATTACCAGCCTATATTGTGCCCAATTTTGGAAAACAGCGCCATTTCCTCCGTAAGTTATTAGTTCGTGCGGATGTTTGGCAATCTTGTAATCCAAATTGTTTTGAATCATCAACATAATTGCAGCTGCCTGTTTCGTTTTACATGGATATTCATCGATTGGCCTGGCCTTCATTTCATAGTCCGGGCGAAATCTCAGCATATATATACGACCGTACTCCTCCAATTCCTGTGCAAACTCAAGCGCGAGTTTTGCATGATGCTTTTGCGGAAAGTAACGCAGTGCATTGTGCAAAGCCAGCTTTTTTTCTTCTGCACTAAGCGTATTTTCTATATTTCTTTTGGGCGCATGGCTAACCACTTCATCATTCGTTTTTGCTACTGGTAGTTTAGCTGGTATACCTTCGAGAATTTGCTTCTGAAAATCGGTCATTTGATCTTATATTTAATTGAAAACTCAGATTTTTGTCCAAGATGCACCCTCTTTGCCGTCTTTTACCTGGATTCCAGCTACTTGTAAAGCATCTCTGATTTGGTCGGATGTAGTCCAATCTTTGTTGGTTCGTGCCGTTGATCTGATTTTAATTACCAGATCCATTAATCCATTTACTGTTTCATGATCTCCTCCTGCCTGAGATTCATCCTGCAAACCAAAAATATCAAAGATAAAAGCATGGAAAGTAGATTTTAACCTGCTTAAAGTGGCGCTGCATATTTCACCAAGCGAAATATGTCCCGCTTGAAAACTATAGATCTTTGAGGCGAGGTCAAACAAAGACGCCATCGCTTTAGGAGTATTAAAATCATCACTCATATCACTAAAAGCCGTATCAATTAATGTATTGATCTCTTTATCTAATTCTCCTTCATTTCCATTCGCCTCAAGCGAATTCAGTACTTTTAGTGCCTCCATGAGTCTTTTATAGCCCTTTTCAGCTGCTTGTAAAGCATCGTCTGTCAGGTCTAGTGTGCTCCTGTAATGCGACTGCAGCATAAAAAACCGGACAGCCATCGGACTGTAGGATTTGGATATATGAACACTGTCGCCGGTAAAGAGTTGTACTGGAGTAATGGTATTTCCATCGCTCTTAGACATTTTCTTGCCGTTCATCAGTAGCATATTGGCATGTAACCAATAATTTGACGGTGTGCAACCGCAAGAACCGAAATTTTGCGCAATTTCATTTTCATGGTGGGGAAATTTCAAATCGTATCCTCCACCGTGAATATCGAATTTTTCACCCAAATATTTAGTGCTCATTGCCGAGCACTCCAGATGCCAACCGGGGAAACCAATTGACCATGGAGATTTCCATTTCATTAAATGTTCCTCAGCACCTTTTATCCAAATTGCAAAATCAGAAGGGTGGTTTTTCTCATCCTGTTTTTTCAAATTATCTCTTGATTCAGACATTAAATCTTCGATGATTCTACCGGATAATTTACCATAAATCTCGGGATGCTCTTTTGCAAATTTTATAGTGTTGAAGTAAACTGAGCCATTGTTTTCATAACCATAACCGTTATCGATAATTGACTGAACCATTTCGATTTGTTCGGGAATATGGCCTGTCGCCCGAGGCTCAATTGATGGCGTTAGCGTATTAAAAATACGCATCATGTCATGAAACCCCACGGTGTATTTGTGTGCTACCTCCATGGGTTCAAGTTGTTCAAGTCGCGCCCTTTTCGCCATTTTATCCTCAGCTCCTGTATCTGCATCTCCTTCCAAATGGCCAACATCTGTGATATTCCTTACATAGCGCACCTTATAACCATTAAACAACAAGTAACGATAAATTACGTCAAAACTGGTAAATGTGCGACAATTACCTAAATGTACATCACTATATACTGTTGGTCCGCAGACATACATTCCAACTCTACCTTCAACTATTGGTTTGAACTCTTCTTTTTGCCCTGTCAGGCTATTAGTTATTTTCAGAGGTAACATTACTTTGACCGTTTTCGCAATTGTGAATTTATTATTTATTTAGCGTATATTTATACGACCATTTCAGCAATTTGTTAGTACTTTAACGATGATTACCAAAATAAGGCAACTCAAGGTCCTTTTCTGACAGTATAGCCTCCTTAAAATTAATTTTCCAGTCAATTTTAAGTCTTGGATCATCAAATCGAAGGCCGCCTTCTGCAGATTTTTGATAATAATTGTCGCATTTGTAGGCAAAAATTACATCATTGCTCAAACATACATATCCATGAGCAAATCCACGTGGCACATATAATTGTTTCTGATTTTCCTCTGTGAGCAACACTCCAAACCATTGACCGTAGGTCGAAGAATTTTTTCGAATATCTACCGCAACGTCAAATACAGAACCTACGATTACTCTCACCAATTTTGCTTGCGCATATTCGCCAACTTGATAATGCAATCCCCTCAAAACACCATATGAAGACCGCGCCTGGTTATCTTGTACCCAATGGTTGGTGATACCGGCATTAATAAATGTCTGCTCATTGTAACTTTCGAAAAAATATCCACGGTCGTCGCGCCAAACCATAGGTTCGAATATCTTAAGGTCTGCAATCGGAGTATCAATAAATGGCATAAAACGTGTGGTTTTGGCTTATCCTTTTCTCTAATTCAGAAAAAAGAACAATGGATTAAAATTAATATTTGAGAATAAAATACCTTTTTCTGTTTGTTACTATACAATTGAATAAATCGAGCACAAATGTACAAATTCGAAGAAAATAACGAAATTTGAACCTTAATTAAGGTTCTATGATTCAAAAAAAAAAACCATCCTTGTTTCTTATCCCAACGCCATTGGGTGAAAATACTGCGCATACGATACCGGCCTACGTTTCGGACTTGGTGCTGTCGCTTACTTTTTTTATAGTCGAACACGCCAAAAATGCCCGACATCACCTTAAATCTATGGCGCCGTCAATTGTATTAGCCCCTTTGGTAATGTATGAAATTAATGAACATGATAAGGAGACTGCTTTGTCATCTTTTCTGGATTGCATAAAAAAGGGCAATTCTGTCGGTCTATTGTCAGATGCAGGATGTCCAGGAATTGCAGATCCAGGCGCAACAGTTGTTGCTCTCGCACACAAACACAATATTCCTGTAGTTCCTTTGGTTGGACCATCGTCAATTGCATTGGCTTTAATGGCTTCCGGCATGAATGGTCAATCCTTTACTTTTCACGGATACCTCGATGCTAAAACACCAAAACTTGCAGATGACCTTAAAAAATTGGAAACGCAGGCAAAAAAGTGGGGACAGACACAGATCTTTATCGAAACTCCCTATAGAAATAAAAATGTGTACCACTGCGCGATCCAGCATTTAAGTGACAATACCCTCTTTGGAGTGGCCGTGGATTTGACAATGGAGTCCCAATATATAGTGGTAAAAAGTATTGCGGAGTGGAAAAAAATAAAAGAACCGGATTTGCATAAAAGGCCGGCTGTATTTACCATTTTATAAAAAAGGCAGATCAAAAATAATTTTGATCTGCCTCAATTATGAATAAGAATTTTAAAGCTGGTTTTATTTAAAAAACCGCTGCAATTCACAACTTAAATTCCATTTCGACAGTACTTCCATTGTTCAGAAAAGAAACTTTGTGTGACAAGCGCCTCATCAAATAGACACCCCGACCTCCAATTTTTTCCAAGCATTCCGCTGAAGTAGGATCGGGAAGATTTTTATAATCAAACCCATTCCCTTCATCAGAAATGTGAAATGCTAATACATTTTTCTTCTGTAATACCTTGACACGAACTGTTTTGTCACAATCGCAGGCGTTTCCATGAACAATAGCATTGTTTACTGCTTCTGTAATACAAGTAACTACATCAAAATGTTGATCAGGTGACAAGCAGTAATTTTTTGAAACTCCTTCCAAATAATTCAAAACAGTCGAAATTGTCTGCGGAGAAGAAGTTAACTTTAGTGTTTGTTGTACAGTTCTATCCATACTGTTTAGATAATATTTTCTCGTCAAATTGCCATTTGAACGAATAAAATTAATCAGATTAAAGATGGCCTAGCTTTTGGATGAGTTTCGTGATACTTTGGTTCAGGAACGAGATAATTCGTTAACTTAGTTTTATCCTTGTTTAAAGATTAAAAGCTAATTGTATTCGAAACGATTTAGTAAAAGAAGAAGCTAATAATCCTGATTTTCCAACGTTCAAATCAAATACATCGCAATTTAAGACATTTTAGGTTCTTTGTCAATAGTAGATGCCTTAATTAATTTGATCATGTGCTGATTTGTTCTAATATTTAGGTTAAATGGGTTAAAATCCTCTAAAAGAATTGGAGTTTCCTTTTTGAATTGGCAATTTAAGAAAATCAAGTGGTGCTTGCTTCACTTTAAGTGTAAAGAAAAAACTGTTTCTTGTTGGCTGCCAGCTACCGCTTAGTTCCCAACAATGGAGGTTTCTGGTGATACCAATATCAATATAAGGAAGTCCTTTATTTTTAAAATCATAGCCGATATTTCCGATATTAATATTCCAGTTAGTGCTTAGCGGAATGTTGCCTCCGATTCCGACCTGGTGTGCACTGGTATAGACCGTATCTCTTCCTGAATATGTATTATTATTAAAATCGATTGCGTAATTATATCTGACATTAAAATTTTCAACCAGGCTCAAAATGCTTTTCAAGCCATCAATGTTATTGTTCGTTGATGCCAAGCTTTGATCAGGTACTGAGTTTGGCGTTTTTTCCTTTTTAACGAGGTAATCAATCATTTGTCTTACCGTTAAACCTGTAGAAACATTCAAATTGCCACTGCTCATTGTGAATGGCTTAGGTATTTTAAATTGCCCAATCTTGCCGAGATTTTCAGTCTTCCAAATCTTCTGGTTGGTATATCTCCACTGGCCAAAAACATCTTTGACCCTGTTATAGGGTGTTATGTTCCAACTCAATTGCACATTCACAAGGCCTTTGAAAAAATTATTGGTAAGCCCCATACTGATAGGATGGGCCATCTTCATGGAATCATTGGCAAGATTAAAGCTGACCGGAATGTTAAAATTGTCCAAAATTCGGATTCTTTTTGCGATCGAATCTTTTCGACCCTTGACTTTAGCTTCAAGTGTATTACCCAAATTAAAATACAATGTTTTTCTGGCCTTAGGATTTAGACCCGGATCAAAAACCTGATTTATACTGCCCTCAAAAATACTATATCGTTGATATTGAACGCGCTGATTAGCACCCGATGAAAACTGACGAACTTGTCTGACAGAGTCAAACCACGATTGCCTGGTTAGCACTGGTGCGAAAGAAAACCCACCACTAATATTCATTTTATGCCGAATACCTCTGAAATATCCCTTTTTGAATTGCTTAGTACCAAACACTGTCGTATTGAAGCTGACACCCATATCAAATGTATTCACGGGAACCAAATCCGTGTACCTGAGCGTGTCGATCTTGCCTTCAGTATTGCCAATTATGGTGTCTTTGTATACTTTTTTTATTCTATCAAAAAAGAAAGTTTGTCCGAAATTCGCATTGGGTGAAAGTGTAATGTACTTCAATACTTTAATCGGTGCATTCGCAGATACACTTTGCGTAAGTCCTGTTCTGATATTACTGATGCTCTCTTTCCTTAGCAAAAGGGAATCTATGCTCGACAATCTTGCTTCTGCACGCGCATTATAGTTTAATGAAAACTGGTCGAGGAAATCATTCACTCCTTCCGGAAAATTGATGTTTTTGGCTTTCCTAAAAGGAAACATGGCTTGGGTGGGGAAATTAGCCGTAAAACCCAAATTCATTCTGTGATCCTGGGTGTTTTGGCTGTGTGTAAACCCTGAATTGAAACTAAATGGTTTTCCGGGAAATTGCTTTGAAAAATTAACGCCTGATGTTAGAATATTTCGCATTGCGGAACGATAGTCGTAAGTCAGATTTCTTTGGATTGATCCTGCATTTGTAGATATATTAACATTTGCACTAAAACTTTGGTTGGGTCTTGCTGCGGGATCTTGATTGTGTGACCACAAAAGAGATAATGTTCGGGTATGATCTTTTTCAAGTACGCCAAGTTTTTCTGTTGAAACATTATTGTATGAAAGTCGCAGATTTCCACCAAATTTATACCTGTATCTATAATCAGTTATAGTGTATAAGCCCCAATTGCCTCGGGTGTAATAATCCGCCCGCACTTGCAAATTGTAATGTTTTCCCAAAGGAAAATACCAGCCTAATCCTTGAACACCGATTCCCAGGTTGGGTTGAAACCCGTAATTAGTAGGGAAGAGGAGGCCCGTTTGCTTGTTTTTGGACACCGGATAAAACCCAAATGGTAGCCAAATAGGGGTTGGAACTCCACCTATCTCAAGATTAGATGGTCCAACAATTACCAGTTTGTTGGCAAGAACTTTGAGTTTTTGAGCCCTGATTCCATAATGGGGGCTGGGGTCATCACAAGTGGTTAGTATAGCATCCTTGCTATAAATGATATCTGTATCGCTAGTATCGGCAGTTGCACTTCTGCTAATGAATTTTGTTTTTTCACCTAACACATGCAAGTTCTGTTGCAGGGTAGTTACATCATATACAATTCCCTTTTTGGTCTTGAAATTGTACCTCATTTTCCCGGCTTTAAAATTTTGGTCTTTATCTTTGAACTCCGGGGTACCGTAAGCCGGGCCACTTGGTGGTTTAATGGGCTCCGCTGTTGCCAGATTTTCTTTTATATTCAAAACGATATAAGCAGCTCTGACTTCAATGGTCTGGAATTTAACAACTGCGTTTCGGTATAAGTGAACTAAGTTGTTTTTATTGTCAAAAATAATCGAATCCTGCGCTTCGTAATCTACAGGATCATCCAAGGCATCTTTCGATATCTGTATGTTTTTCGTAATTTCAACACTTAAACTGTCCTTGCCCAAAGTATCAATTTTCGTCTTCCCGGCCGTACCCTTTATGCCTATCGTAGATGTAGTGCCCTTTGAATCTACAGGTTGTTGCGCTGCAGCCCAAAACGGAAAAAATATTATAAAAAAATAAAATATCTTTATCTTTGTATTCAATATCTGTTATTATTTCATCGTTGTTAGAAAACGAACGCAAAAGTAGCCGTTTTAACGGGTAGTCAAACCTTTTTTGTTCGATCTTTAACGAATCTTTTTAGAAATAGGCATTTCTTTTTTTTAGTTTTAACATAATTTGCATTTCAGAGTATGTGTCAAATTATAAATTTTAGAGATTTTTACATATTTGCATCGCTGTTTCTATCTGCTGCAATCGGCAAAGCAGATAGCTTTCAAAACCAGTATCGCCTCGGGGGGTGCATGGATACTTCGTATACGATTAAAAGAATTGTCATTGATGCCGGTCACGGAGGAAAAGATTCCGGATGTATTGGGGTATCGAAGACACAAGAAAAAGATATTACCTTAAAAATTGCCTTGGCGCTTGGCGCAAAAATTAAATCTAAGTTTCCGCATATTAAAGTAATCTACACCCGTCACGAAGATGTTTTTATCCCGCTTGATGAACGAGCAAATATTGCGAACAGAAACAGGGCAGACTTGTTCATTTCAATTCATTGCAATTACATCCCAAATTATCCGGAATACCACGGTTCGGAAACTTATGTTCTCGGATTAGAACGATCCAAAGCCAATCTCGCTGTTGCCAAACGTGAAAATCAGTCCATTTTGATGGAAGATAATTATTCAGCACGATATGCCGCCAACATTTGGGATTCTCCTGAAGGCAATATTTTACTTACCGCCTGGCAGTCCTCGTATTTGACTCGCAGTATGCACATCGCTGAGAAAGTAGAAACGGAACTTAGCAACACTGCGGAAAGAAAAAGCCACGGAGTCAAACAAGCGGGTTTCTTGGTACTGAGACAAACAACAATGCCAAGTATTCTGGTTGAAACCGGGTTTCTAAGTAATGAAGATGAAGAATTATATCTCAATAGCAAGGAAGGACAAGAGAAAGAATCCAGCGCTTTATTTAACGCCTTTTGTCAATATAAAAATGAAGTAGAAAACAAAAATCGCATGCTCGTCATAAAAGAAAATATATCGCCAAGAGAAAATTCAAGTACCGAACAAGTAAGAATTGTTGAAATAGCAAATTCTACAAAAAAGGATAAAGTCACTAAATCAACGGCAATTTCCTACAAAGTCCAGGTGGCAAGCTCACCATTTAAATTAGAAACATCTAATAGTGAAAAATGGAATTTAACCAAAGAAGTGGAAATTCGGAAAGAAAACGATCTTTACAAATATCTTGTGGTTGGCTATAAGAGCTACGAAAGTGCTGTTTCTGATGCCAGAAGATTGTCTAAAGTCGGTTTTGAAGGGGCGTTTGTCTGTGCGTATGAAGGTGATAATCGTATTGATATAAAAACGGCTAAAGAAAAATCTGCAAAATGATAAAGTTCTGTCCTGGCAAAAAAAATTCCCAAAGCATTCGTTATGCCTTGGGAATTATATTCTTTCTAATATTTATTTCTTGCGGAGATGCACCTTATCACTTGCAGTCAAAAGACCAGACTATTATAGATTCGTTGTCCAACAAAGAGATTAATTCTCTTTCAAAAAATCTGGAAGACTCTTGCAACAATAACTTTCAGAAAAATGTGAAAATACTGACGGATTCAATTGTTGAATTTCAAATTAAGTCAATTGAAAAACAACTTAGTCCATATCGTCAGTAACTATTTTTTTGTTTTCCACTCTTTGATTGACTCATCATTCATTCTTGGATAATCAGCATTGTCTTCTTTTTTCGCTAATTCGCTTGATTTTTCAGCAGTAGCGATTGCACCGGCATAATCACCATTTTTTGCTTGCAATAATGCTTTTAAACGAAGAATCCAGAACTTATCACCACCTTTTTCAAGGCTTTTGTTTACCCAGTCCAAAGCTTGCTTGGCATCTTTGTTTTCTTCATGGTAATATCTTGCCGCTGCATAATAATCTCCTGCCGAAGGTCCGTCCATTGCTTTCTTAATGCTGCTTACCATAGCCTCATCGGTATTCAAAGTTACAGGAATAGAAACTGCGGTTTTTTCCCATGACATCGTAATTTCACAAGAACCGCTCTTCAAATTGTCTACTGACATGGTAAAAGATTCTACAGGACTAGAAAGCGCGATTGGCTTAGCTACAAAACGGAACATATCCTCTTCTTGTTTGTAGTCATCAGTACCCCAATGTTCAAGATTTTTATGAATAATAATTGTCCATTCTTTTTCACCCGGGATAGTAAACAAAGCATACGTTCCTTTTTTTAAGTCCTGACCTGCAATTTTCACATTTTCACCGAAAGTCAACTTGGTAGAAGCGTTCGCGCCGGTTCTCCAAAGTTCATTAAAAGGAACAAGGCCACCAAAAATCTTTCTGCCTTTCATTCCCGGTCTGGAGTATTCAATCGTAATTTCGCTTAATCCTACTGCTTGCGTTATTTTGCTGGTTGGACTAGGCTGAGGAGCTTTAATTTGTGCTTGCACGCCAAATACAAATAGGCTTGAAATGGCAAGAAAAAGTATTTTTTTCATAATAGTAAAATGAGAATTTAGTTTTGATGAAAAGTATATTTAATTTGCGCTTCAAACAAATCAAAACGAATTTGGTTGTAGCTGTATAAGTAATTTTTTAGTTTTATAGCATCAAATTCACAGCAGCGCATGTCCTTCTTATCGTAATATTGAGCAGAAACAGAAAACACATATTATAATAATGATTGAAGTTCGGAATTTATCCTTCAGTTACGACAACAAAACTACACTTAATTTTCAGGATTTTACGCTTGAAAAAGGAGAAAAATGTCTTATTTTGGGAAAATCCGGCACAGGTAAAACGACTTTGCTTCATATGTTAGCGGGTGTTATAAAACCTGATTCCGGAAAAATATGTATTCAAGATGTAGAAATTTCAAAGTTGAGCGCTCGAAAATTAGATCTATTCAGAGGAAGAAACATTGGTGTGGTATTTCAAAAACATCATTTATTAGCCGCTTTAAGTGTTGCTGAGAATTTACTTTTTGCACAACAATTGGCAGGACTCAAACCTTCTAAAACGGCTGTTCAAAAGCTGCTCGATTCTCTGCAAATTGCAGATAAATATTATCGGAAACCTTATTCGCTCAGTCAGGGCGAACAACAAAGGCTGGCAATTGCAAGGGCTTTGATTAATAAACCGGCATTGCTTCTTGCTGATGAGCCAACTTCCGCTTTGGACGATGAGAACTGCGAAAAAGTTATTCATTTGCTGGAACAAAATGCAGAAGCATCGCACTCGAGTCTTATCGTCGTAACACATGATCAACGCTTAAAAAACAATATTTCAAATCAAATCCTGTTGCAGTAAATATATTTTCTAATCCAATTCTATATTTTTTTTATGTTGATAATTGCTTGGAAAAATGTTTGGCACAAACCACTTCATTCTATACTAAGTCTGCTCCTTTTTGCATTGGGTGTAGCCATGATTTCCTTTTTGCTGCTAGTTAAAAAACAGATTCAGGATAATTTCGAAAAAAATCTCGCAGATATCGATCTTGTAATCGGAGCAAAAGGCAGTCCGCTACAGATGATACTTTGCTCTATGTATCATGTGGACAACCCAACGGGAAATATTCCACTTTCAGAAGTTCAGGCATTTATGAACCCGAACCACCCCTTGATAAAAATGGCCGTACCGCTGTCAATCGGTGACAATTACCAGGGTTTTAGGATCATAGGGACCACATCTGACTTTCTTCAACTTTATCAAGTAGGATTACAACAGGGAAAAATATTTGCTAATCAGATGGAGGTTTGCATCGGCTCAGAAGTAAGCAAATCTTCGACTTTGAAAATTGGTGATGAATTTCAAAGTTCGCACGGTCTAATTAATGAAGTAAGTGAAAATAGTCATGAAGAACATTTCAAAGTGTGCGGAATACTAAATAAGAGCGGTACTGTACTTGATCATTTGATTATCACCCCGCTGGAAAGTATATGGACTGTTCATGAACCGCATCATGTAATGGTTTCAGAATCAGAAAAATCGATAACATCTCTTCTCGTTAAATATAGAAATCGATCCAATTTTCAAGTTCTGAATCTTCCTCGCAACATAAATGAAAATACGAATTTACAAGCTGCAGTTCCTGCCATCGAAATGAATCGATTGTACGTGTTGCTAGGAACAGCAGAAAAGGCACTCAGAATTTTGGCGTTTGCAATTATTATTGTATCCGGCATCAGTGTTTTTCTTTCCTTGCTAAATGCCCTAAAGGAAAGAAAATACGAATTGTCACTGATGCGTGTTTTGGGAGCTTCAGGGTTTCGCTTGTTTGGTTTAATATTGTCGGAAGCAGCAATTTTATCCATAATTGGGAGTATTGCTGGCCTTTTACTGAGCCACACGACAATGGCATTTTTAGATGGATTCGTAAGAAATCAGTACAATTACTCATTTTCCGGCTTCGCTTTTGTGCGGGAAGAATTGTTATTGGTTTTTTCGGCTATACTAATTGGCATTTGCTCTGGACTAATTCCTGCATTTATGGCATATCGAACGCGTTTATCTACTTCGCTGGGACAAAATTAAATTCCCCTTAATTTATTTGTATCTTTGTACCATGAATGATGTTTCAACAGTAAAAAAGGATATCAGAACGTTGAATCTTTTAGAAATTCAGGAAATACTTGTCGAATTTGGGGAGCCTAAATTTCGTGCAAAGCAGATTTATGAGTGGTTGTGGCAAAAAGGAGCGCATTATTTTGACGAAATGACTAACCTTTCAAAAGATTTGCGAGCTAAGTTAGCTGAACTATTTGTCCTAAGGCCAATGGTTTTAGATAAAAGTCAGTTTAGTAATGACGGGACAATCAAATCGCGCTTTCGCCTTCATGACGGACCGTTAATAGAAAGTGTGTTAATTCCGGTAGTTGATGAAAATAGATTTACTGTTTGTGTTTCAACACAAGTTGGTTGTAGCCTTACTTGCAGTTTTTGTGCGACAGGAAGAATGGAGCGGCTGAGAAACCTCGAAGCGGCTGAAATCTTTGATCAAGTCGTTCTTGTAAACCGGCAATGCCTCGAAATGTTCGGTCACCCTTTGACCAACATTGTTTATATGGGAATGGGAGAGCCTCTACTTGCATACAACAATGTAATGAAAAGCATAGAGCACATTACTCAAGAATACGGACTAAATTGGTCTCCGAAAAGAATAACAGTCAGTACTGCAGGTGTTGCCAAAATGATTAGAAAAATGGCAGATGATGGCACAAAAGTCAATCTTGCTCTTTCCTTACATGCCGCAGATGACGAAAAGAGAAATACAATCATGCCCATTAATGAAAGTAATTCTTTAGAAGCTGTAATGGAAGCTCTTGATTATTTTTATCAGACTACAAAAAACAGAATCTCTTACGAGTATATCGCATTTCAAAACTTCAACGATAGCATGATCGATGCTGCTAATTTATTAAAACTGTGTAAGGCTTTTCCGGTTAGAATTAACATTATTGAGTATAATCCAATCGATAATGCTCCTTTTGAAAAATCTTCTGTGGAAAATCTGGACCGATTTGCCGGATATTTAGCCAGAAATGGGCTCACAGTTACAGTCAGAAGATCAAGAGGAAAAGATATCGATGCCGCTTGTGGACAGTTGGCTAACAAAGATTAACTAATTGCTATTTTTAATTATCAATCTAGGTTGTTTTAAAAAAAAGATCTACTTTTATTGCTCAAAAATATCATATTATCTAAATAATGAAAAAAATACTAGTCGCTAACCGGGGAGAAATTGCATTGCGTGTCATGCGCACTGCGAGAAGAATGGGAATTAAAACTGTTGCTGTATATTCAGAAGTGGATAGAAATTCACCACATGTTAAATTTGCAGATGAGGCAGTTTGTCTGGGACCTGCTCCATCCAATCAATCCTATCTACTAGGAGAAAAAATTATTCGACTCGCCAAATCTCTGGGTGTGGATGGAATTCACCCCGGTTACGGTTTTTTAAGTGAAAATTCCTCCTTTTCAACAGCTGCAGAAGCAGCCGGAATAACATTCATTGGTCCAAAACCCAAAGCAATAGAAATGATGGGAAGTAAGCTTGCAGCAAAAGAAGCTGCAATGGCTTACAATATTCCTTTGGTGCCTGGAACGGATGGCGCAATTTCAGATATTTCAGAAGCTATTGAAACCGCGAAAAAAATTGGGTTCCCAATAATGATCAAAGCTTCCGCTGGTGGTGGCGGCAAAGGAATGAGAATCGTAGAAAAGGAATCAGAATTAAAAGAATCAATGGAACGTGCCATTTCAGAATCAACATCCGCTTTCGGTGATGGCTCCGTTTTTATTGAAAAATATGTAACCAGTCCAAGACATATAGAATTTCAAGTATTGGCAGACAGCCACGGAAACATCGTCTATTTGTTCGAAAGAGAATGTAGTGTCCAAAGGCGCCATCAAAAAGTCGTCGAAGAAGCACCATCTTCCGTTTTGACTCCTGAATTGCGTAAAGAAATGGGGGAGGCCGCTGTGCGGGTTTGCAAATCTTGTGATTACCTTGGAGCCGGGACAGTTGAGTTTTTGATTGACGACAAACACAACTTCTACTTTCTTGAAATGAATACCCGTCTGCAAGTTGAACATCCGGTTACTGAATGGATTACTGGCCTGGACTTGGTTGAGCAACAAATTCGGATTGCTCGTGGAGAGAAGCTTTCCTTTTCACAAGAGGATTTAACAATTTCAGGACACGCACTGGAATTACGCGTATATGCAGAAGATCCACTGAATAATTTTTTACCAAGTGTCGGTAAACTGGAAAGGTACAGGGTTCCGGTAGGTGAAAATATTCGCGTAGATGATGGATATGAGGAGGGTATGGATATACCAATTTACTATGACCCAATGTTAGCAAAACTTATTACTTATGGAAAAGATCGAGAAGCAGCGATTCAGCGAATGATCGAAGCGATTCAAATGTATGAAATTGAAGGCGTAGCAACTACTTTACCTTTTGGAAAATTTGTTTGCGAGCAAGAAGCTTTCCGAAGCGGACATTTTGATACATCCTTCGTTAGTAAATACTATAGTCCTGAATTACTTCTTAAAGATGCTGCTGCAGAAATGGAAGTTGCTGCAGTTCTTGGCTTGCATGCTCATTTGAAAAATAAAAAGCAATTGAGGACGGTTGGAGAAACCGACAGCAATTGGGCAAAAAGATAATTTTAAGAACTTACGAAAAGCGTATCAAAAACAAATATATTTTTGATACGCTTTTATTTTACATTTAACATCGCCTTTGCCATTACCAAACCTTGAATCTGAGCAAATACATATTGCCGAAGCTCGTCGTATGTACCCATTGCGTGTTTTAAGAAACCAGAGGCTTGGCCATATACGGCATTGGTATTAATCTTACTGGTCAGGTAATAACCATCCAAGAAATTCTGAATTCCACCAGAAATAATCACTTGATTGCAGCGGACTTTATTACCCAATTCTTTGAAAATTGTATTGCTCATATCCACCATTTCCAAAGCGGTATGGCCCACATTTGCAAATGGAGAAAAAACATGTTGATTTAATTCCGTACCTCTAAGCAATTCGAGTTTTGCAAAATTTGTTCCACCTGCTGCTGCAAAGTCTACTGCCTCTATATCCAATTGATACAGCGCTTTCAAGCTCTCATATCCAAAACCTTGACCCACTTCTTTGACAATTATCTTCAATTTTGTTTTTTCCAGTATGGTTTCTATGGTTTGCAATGGGCTGAATTTGAACCGGTCACCTTCTGGTTGCAACCATTCCTGTAAAGGATTGACATGAATAATTAAGCCATCAGCTTGCAGTTTCGACACCAACTCATTTATTAAATGTGTCTTGTGCGTTTCAATTAGATTTTCTAATTGTCCAATTCCGAGATTGGCATAGAGCGGTGTATCTGATCCCATCAAGTGACGAACATTGAAATCCGCCAAAGTATCATCCGAATAAAGCAAACTCCTGCAGGAACCTAAACCCATGCCCATACCAAATTCTCCACAAGCTCTGGCAAGATTATTATTGATTGTCGCGGCTTTGCCTGTTCCACCAGTCATACTGGAGACCCACAATGGATTCTTTAAAGTCCGATTGAGAAATGTAAACGCTCCCCATTCACTGATTGAAGGATGAGCCGACAGCAATGGTTCATAGTAGA
Source organism: Saprospiraceae bacterium (assembly GCA_049316985.1). Classification (GTDB taxonomy): domain Bacteria; phylum Bacteroidota; class Bacteroidia; order Chitinophagales; family Saprospiraceae; genus CANHEE01. Next base: position 18,956 of record JBMOJB010000007.1, read on the forward strand.
ACCTTGTATCAATATGATTTACTTGTGATTGTAGGGCTAGATTAATATGATCATTTTTCCGCTCGCTGGCAGTCGGATCATTATCGATGAGTAGAGGTTTGTCTGATTTATGCATTTATCTTTAACAAAAAATACACTAGTTGGTTTCAATATCTGTAATAACTTTATTCGAAATTACTTCTGAATACAAGACACCTTTGTGAAATTTATCTAATACCGATTTTGTTACTTTAGACATTTTTTTGGGTAATTGATCTAATGGATACCAATCTACTTTTTTAAACTTTTTGGGTTCCTTGGACATTAAATTACCATACCATCGAATCGTCTTAAAGTACATAACGATTAACACTTCATCTCCTTTTTGCCGATGTAAAACGTGAGCGAGCTTTAAGTTTTCTACCTTGACGTTTATATCCGCTTCTTCTTTACATTCTCTTATAATGGCTTCAATTGGACTTTCGTTAATTTCAACTTTACCGCCCGGCAAAGAATATTTTCCGCCGTTTTTGGTTGTTTGGGCAAGCAGCAGAATCTCACCTTTGTTCTCAAGAATTAATCTTGTGATAATGGTAATGCGCTGAATTGCCATAATTAGAAAGATATTTATTGTTTAAAACAATTTTAAACCCAAAAATAAGAAAATAAAACAAATCAGCATATTGAAAACGATATTTCCGGCTGTCAGAAAATAATTGCCTGACTCAAATAACTGAAAAGTCTCAAAAGTAAAAGTAGAAAAGGTGCTAAATCCACCACAAAGACCACTTATGATAAAAAATTTTTGCTTTTCATCTAAGATGTTTTTTGAAAATAAAGCCAATGCCATACCAAGAATCAAACAACTTAGTGCATTAGAAAGTAGTGTTGCAAAAGGAAAGGAAAAATTTCTGGAAGACACACATTGATGTATGAAATAGCGAAAAACACTTCCAATGGCACCACCCAGACCAACTAAAATGTAGTTCATTAGAGGAATTTATCAAATTTTTTATGACTGTTAACCACCGAAAACAATATACCTGAAAGTACAATTGCAATGATAAGAATAATTAACAGCAAATTTAATGTGCCAACATTTTGAAGCGTAAAGGCAAGAACCATAAAACAGGCATTGACCAAAACCAAAACTCCTGTTGCTTGCATGTGCGACATTCCTGAATCAATCAAAAGGTGGTGAATGTGCAAGCGATCGGGCTGAAAAGGTGATTGGTTCTTTATTGCACGTAGTACAAAAACCCGGAGAGTATCAAACAAAGGAAAAATTAATATGCTTACAGCCAATGCCGGAGCAGACTTAAAAGCATAAGGGTTGTTTTCGAGTACCTTGTGCAGCTCAATAAACTTTATGGTCAGAATTGAGCTTACCAATCCTACCAGCAGCGTTCCGGTGTCGCCCATAAATATTTTCGCAGGAGTGTAATTAAACTTTAAAAATGCAATGATGGCACCAGCCAGTGCAAAAGCGATGATGGCCAAAACAATATTAGAGGTCAGATAAAACCAAGAACCGAGTACCAATGCAATTAGCGTTCCAATGCTGCCAGATAAACCGTTGATACCATCTATTAAATTAAATGCATTAATGATGACTATAATAGTAAAAATCGTAAAAGGAATAGCAAACCAATCGGGGATATCATAAATACCAAAAATGCCGTACAGGCTTGTAAGTTTAACGTTTGATTTGAAAACCAGAATCGCTGCAGCCAGTAATTCACCTATCAATTTTTTCGAAGGGCTAAGCATTTCCATATCATCTTTGGCACCTATTAAAAAAATAATAATGAAGGCACAAAGTATATACTGTAAATTTCCAAAGTCATTAAAAGGTGTCCAGAAAATAATAGCAAAAAGCAAACCTGCAAAAATAGCAATCCCTCCCAATCGTGGGGTATTGGTCGTGTGAGAACTCCTGGCACCCGGGACATCACATAAGTTTTTCGCTATCGCAATCCTGATTATAGGAGGAATCACAATGTAAGTCACAGAAAAAGCTGTGAGAAAACTTAATAGAATGTCGTACATTATTGTTGTATATTAAAACAATCTGTGAAGGATGCACTTACAGATAAATGCAAAATTAATCAATTTTCGGGAATAAAATTTCAGGCTGACCCATTTTTTAATGCAAGAACGTATTTATCGAGTGCTTGACAATTTTCGGAGGATAATTGGTCGTTTTTTAAGGACCACTAACAACCCTTCTTGCTATTTATGATCAAAAACACCGAAAATCAGAAAATAAAAATGACAATATCGTGAATTTGAACATGTGAATAAGATGTGAATTGCCTAAAGAAAAATGTGAGGAAACTCCTGTTTACCAACACCACTGCTACGAGAAATTTTTGTGTGGATAACTTGTCACACAATTTTACGACTTATTATCATTAAAAAAACATAAACTAAACATTTTTCCATTTGTTTAAAAAGTGTTCCACAACTACCAACAAATTTGTTGATTTATTCTTAAAACGTTGATTTATATTATCTTTGATTGTTACAAAGCTGTTAATAGAATTGCTTTATCTTTGGCCTATTGTTAACAAATGAGGAACAAATGAATGACCAACATTTAAACAGAGGTGATGATGATGATAATTTTTACTTTAAATTAATATTTTTTTAAAATTATCATATAGAGATGTGAATAAGTAAATTTAAATTAAAAAAAATGAATCAAGATTTATCATTGAAAAGATTTAAGCGGTTTTCCTTACTTACAATATTTAGCGTCATTTTTCTAATCTGGGTTGGAGGCTGGGTACGGAGTACTGGCTCTGGAATGGGTTGCCCTGATTGGCCAAAATGTTTTGGACTTTGGATTCCTCCAACAGAAGAATTAGAATTGCCGCCAAACTATACAGATCACTTTGCGCAGATCAGAAAAAAAAAAAATGAGCGATTGGCCAAAATGTTGCATTCCCTTGGTATGTCTGAGCTAGCCTTAAAAATTCAAAACGATCCTAAGGTTGTTGAGCACGAAGAATTTAATGTTTATAAAACCTGGACTGAATACATAAATCGACTCATTGGTGTTTTAGTAGGCATATTTATTTTTCTAACATTAGTTGCATCGTGGCCATTGCGCAAAACACATTCCGGAGTGTTCGCTTTATCACTTTGGGGTTTTATCGGAGTAGCCTTTGAAGGTTGGTTGGGATCCATCGTAGTATCAACCAATCTTCTTCCTTTTTTAATTACGATACACATGTTAGTTGCTATGCTAGTTCTCGTTGTTTTGATACTGGCATATATGAAAACTATCAATACCGATCAATCAGTAAAAGTGCCATCATGGCTAGGCGGCTTTGGTGTCTTTATGGCAGTTCTTGCTTTAATACAAATTATTCTGGGGACGCAGGTCAGAGAAGCTGTGGATGTTGTCGCCAGACAAATGGGAACTGAGGAAAGAACCAATTGGATTAGCAACCTTGGAACTTACTACGCCATACATGTCCGATTCTATTGGTTGCTAATTGTAGGGTTGCTCATTTGGAATTATCAGTTACATCCATTTATTTCAACTTTGAAAAAGGTTAGAAATGCTCAAAATTTGCTGGCGCTGCTTTTACTATCTGAAATTGCGCTGGGTCTTTGTATGCATTATTTTGCAATTCCTCCGATCGCGCAACCGATGCACTTGATGTTGGGCACTTCCATTTTTTGTCTGATATTTTATATTAGCAGTTTGCTATTCAGCCATTCTAAAAGTGCGTAAATTGTTGATTGACAAAATACTTAACTTTATTGTGGAAAACTTTGTGGATAAGTCAAAATGCAATTGGGTATTATTTTTTTAACTATATTATTTTAGTATTAGTATTGAATATCAGCAGATTACAAGTTTTTTTCAACTTAGTTAATTTGAATACAAGTTATTAACATTGTGGATAAAAATGTGGATAAATATAAAATTAAACTTTTTTTGTATTATAATTTATTGTATTTCAAGGGCATATATGCAAGATTAAAGATAATAAATCAAACCCTGTGTTAAACCGGAAGGCCTCATACTTTGTAGAGATTAATAGAAATTAAAACTTCGTTTGTTATCAGTGTTCCCTGGACTATATCATTGTTAGTATTTTTGGTGGCACTCTTTCAGCGTATTTTCTCCTAATTTTCCTTGAGGGGAATAATCTCTTTCAGGATATCCCTCGTGGCCTTGCATATTTGGAAACCACTTCCAAATAAAGCCACCTAACCACCATTTTTCTTCACTACAATTTTTCCATAGTGATTCAATTGCGATTGATTGAGCCTTTTCATTAATATTCAATTGTTTTATTTTGCTTTCTAGTTCCCAGTTGCGAGAAGTACAAGCATCTACAGATAAGTATCCATACTCGGTAAAAATAACCGGTTTTTTGAATTTTTCATGGATGGCTCGAATTGATTCTAAAGGTGGAATCCATGCTTTTTTTAACTGCGATTGACTGGGAGTAGAATCTTCGCAAAGTGGAAAATAGGCATTGATTCCGATAAAGTCAAGCTGATCCCAGAAAGTTACTTTGTCAAATTCATCCCAATTTGAGGCATAAGTCAACTTACCAGGGTAGTTTTTTCTGATTTTTTCAATCATTTCTCTCCAGAAGGAAGGTCTTTGTATGACACTTTGTTTAAATTCGGTTCCAATACAGATCATTTCTACATTCATTTCGGTGGCAATTTGTACAAAGGTCATGATATATGTAGTATAATCACTTTCCCATTGTTGCCAGTCTGATTCATTATCAAATGATAAATTACCACTCCAACTTCTGGGAAAGTAAACTTGTGGTTTGAGCATTACTTTTATCCCATCCTGTTTTGCAAGGGCAATGGTTTTTTTTACTCCGGCGGGTGTTTCTCCCCACCATTGCCATTTTTCGCGATTGTATATTACTCGGTTTTGTTTTGGCATGGTGTATCCGTAAGGAATAACAGCTATCCAATCGGCCTCAACTTTTTTAACAGCAAGTATGGGATCTATTTCAAATTCACGTGGAGGAGCAACAAAATTTAAACCATGAATTTTTTCAGCATGAACTTCTTGTCGAAATGTAGTTGATTTGGAATTGGTGGGTTTACAAAAGATACAACTTGTGCTAATCAGTAGTAAACTTAAAATTCGAAGATTTGTTAATTGCATATTACCATTTTATTAAATGATGTTTTAATAAAAAGACCTTACCTTTGCGTAAGATTTTTTACTTGAGAAATGTTCATTTGAGTGCTTACCTGTTTGTACGCTCAAAAATATTCTTTTTTATCGATCTATTACAATTTGGACCCTTTCAGCTAATTTTTTAACAATGAGTGATCAAATAAAACACGAGTGCGGTATTGCTTTCATACGTTTGTTAAAGCCCCTGGAATTCTATGTTGAAAAATATGGAACTCCTTTTTACGGTCTCAATAAAATGCATTTGTTAATGCAAAAACAAAGGAATCGGGGTCAAGATGGTGCAGGAGTAGCAACTATTAAATTAGATACCAAGCCGGGAACTCGTTATATCAGTAGAAAAAGATCCAATAATCCACAGTCCATTAAGGATGTTTTTGAAGGTATATTTAGTCATTTTCAGGATGTACCTCCGGAGCAGTTAAAAGATGCAGCTTATCTAAAAGAGAATTTTCCCTACATAGGAGAGCTGTTGCTTGGTCACCTTAGATATGGCACACATGGTGAAAATACAATTGAGTCGGTTCATCCTTTTTTACGTCAAAATAACTGGATGAACAGAAATCTTGTTCTTGCCGGAAATTTTAACCTAACCAATGTAGATGAAATGTTCGATGAGCTGGTCCAGTTGGGTCAGTATCCTAAGGAAAAATCAGACACCGTAACTGTGATGGAAAAGATTGGTCATTTTCTGGACGATGAAGTGCAAAGATTACATACGTGGTTCAAGCCTGATGGTCATACTAATATTGAGTTGAATGGTCTAATTGCCAACAATCTCGATATTCAGCGGTTGTTAAAAAGAGCAAGCAAGCGTTTTGACGGTGGTTTTGCCATCGTGGGTATGATAGGACATGGAGATGCGTTTGTTATGAGAGATGCAAATGGAATAAGACCCGCATTTTTTTATAAAGACGATGAAGTAGTAGTGGTTGCTTCGGAAAGACCTGCGATTCAAACGGCTTTCAATGTCAATGTAACTAAAGTGAAAGAGCTGACACCTGGACATGTTTTGATTGTTAAAAAAAATGGTAAAGTAACTGAAGTGCCCTACACCGAACAAAAAGAAAAAACTTCCTGCTCATTTGAAAGAATTTATTTTTCGAGGGGAACAGACCGTGATATATATATAGAACGTAAGATGCTTGGATCGCAATTGGCTAAACCTATTTTGGAAAGTGTAAAATACGATTTTGATAATACTGTCTTTTCATTTGTCCCTAATACTGCTGAGTTTGCATTTTATGGTTTAATGCAGGGCCTGAATAAAGAACTTAACCAAAAGAAAAGTGACCTGATTATTAAATTGGGAAAAAATAGCACAGTCGATAAAATTACAAAAATTCTTAATCAGGAGCTTCGTATTGAAAAAGTAGCTGTGAAAGAAGAAAAGCAAAGAACGTTTATTGCTGCTGATGAAACCAGAGGCGAAATGGTCTCCCATGTATATGATGTTTCTTATGGTATTGTACACAATGAACAAGATACTATTGTATTGTTAGATGATTCAATTGTCAGAGGAACTACCTTGCGCGACTCAATTATAAAGATCACTGCGAGGTTAAAACCAAAGAAAATAATAATTGTCTCGTCCGCTCCGCAAATACGTTATCCCGATTGTTACGGAATCGATATGTCTAGATTGGGTGATTTTGTAGCGTTTCGTGCGATGATTGAACTGCTGAAAGAAAGTGGAAAAGAAGACTTGTTGAATGAAGTCTATGAAAATTGTAAAAAACAGTTGAAACTTCCGGCTGAACAGATGAGCAACCAGGTTAAAGTGTTATATGATCAGTTTAGTTACGAAGAAATATCAAACAGAGTAGCTAAAATTGTTACTCCAAAAAATATTGTACCGGAAGTAGAAGTAATATTTCAAACCCTTGAAGGTTTGCGGATTGCTATTCCCAACCATACCGGAGATTGGTATTTTTCGGGCAATTATCCGACCGCAGGTGGAAACCGTGTCGTAAACAAAGCTTTCATCAATTATATGGAAGGAAATAACCAACGGGCATATTCTTAAGTCCTTTTAAAGAAGTGATTATTTTGTATTCAAAATTTTTCATTTTCTGGTATTCTGTTTGAAATATGGATATATTTATTTTTGGAACTTTTGGTACATTGATTATTTTCTATGTTGCAATTTGTGTCCTGTTTTATGTCTTGCAAGATTATTTTTTCTTCCGGCCGGAGCGTTTGCCGTCTTATTTTCAATATCTCTACCAGTTTCCTTTTGAGGAAGTTAATTTTGAAATGGAAGATGGTGGTTTTGTCAATGCCATACATTTCAAAGTTCCAAATAGCAAAGGGGTCGTTTACTATTTGAAAGGTAATTCGAGAAGCATAAAAGGCTGGGGTAAATTTGCGCAGGATTTTGTAGGCAAAGGTTATGATTTTTTCATGATGGATTATCGTGGATTTGGAAAAAGTAAAGGTAAAAGAACAGAAGAAATACTTTTTTCAGATGCTCAATATGTTTTCAAATGGCTCAATAATCAGTACCAGGAGGAAAATATTGTTATTTATGGCCGATCTCTAGGAAGTGGTATTGCAGCAAGAATTGCCTCCTGGAACAGACCGAAAATGTTAATTCTCGATTCTCCCTACTATAGTTTTTTTAAACAAATCTGGCGTTTTGGTGGTTTTGTTTTTCCTTTGAAATGGGTCTTAAAATATAATTTAAGGACGGATTGGTATGTAAAAAAAGTTACCTGTCCAATTTTTTATATACATGGAACAAAAGATAGGCTAATGCCCTATTCTGATTCGATGGATTTGAATCAATTAAATCCTTTGCATAGCAAAGTATACCTTGTCGAAGACGGCGGTCACAATGACTTACCGGATTTTGCTGCTTATCATGAATATTTGTATGATATCTTGAACGATGATGTGCTGTTAAATGAGTTAATGCACAAAAGAGAATTAAATATATGTTGATTAGCGTGTAATTTGGATTTTATTTTTTCGTTTAAGACTAGTTTTACTCTTAATTATTTTATTTAGATTATGAATCTTAAAAAGCGCATTGTATTACCTCTACTTGCAATTGTTTTGCTGGGTATGGCAACGATAAATGTAGAAAACGGCAAGTATTTTGAAATTGCCAAGAATATTGAATTGTTTGCCAATGTGTACAAAGAAATCAATACTTTTTATGTTGACGAGCTTGATCCCGCACAAACGATGCGGATTGGCATTGATGCGATGTTGAAATCTCTTGATCCTTTCACCAATTATATTTCCGAGTCAGAAATTGAAGGATATCGTTTTGTAACTGAAGGAAAGTTTAATGGAATTGGTGCAACTATTCAAAAAATAAGAGATTTTCCAGTAATTACTGAAACTACAGAAAATTGTACAGCTTTCAAAGCGGGTCTGAAAGCGGGTGATGTGATACTGTCAGTGGATGGAAAGTCAGCAAAAGATAAGGACTCTGAGGAAATTTATGATTTTATGAAAGGTGCTCCTGGTAGTGAAATGGAATTATACATAAAAAGACCGGGAGAATCAAAAGATATCAAGATTAAAGTGAAAAGGGATGAAGTGGAAGTTTCTAATGTGCCTTACCAAGGTATGTTAAGAGATGATATAGGTTACGTGACTTTAACTACATTTACCAGCAATGCAGCTGCCAATGTGAGCAAAGCTGTTAGTGATTTGAAAGCTAAAAATCCGAATTTAAAAGGAATTATCTTCGATCTTAGAGGCAATGGTGGAGGATTGTTAAATGAAGCCGTGGATATCGTTAATATTTTTGTACCAAAAGGAGAATTAGTAGTGTCTACTAAAAGCAAGGTAGCAGATTGGGATCGAAATTACAAAACCAGTGGAATACCGGTAGATGAAAAGTTGCCGGTAGCGATTTTGGTTGATAAAGGATCAGCATCTGCGTCTGAAATTGTTTCCGGTGCGCTTCAGGATATGGATAGGGCTGTAATTTTGGGTCAACGCTCTTATGGAAAAGGCCTCGTTCAGAATGTAAAGGACTTGAGTTACAATGCCAAAGTAAAAATTACTACTGCTAAATATTATGTTCCGAGTGGTCGCTGTATTCAAGGAGTTACTTATAAAGATGGAGTAGCAGTTGAAATTCCGGATTCACTCAGAACCGCTTTCAAAACCAAAAACGGCCGCAGGGTTTTGGATGGAGGAGGAATTTTGCCGGATATTTATATTGATGCTGAAAGTAAATCAGCGGTTGTAAGAAGCCTGCGGGATCAATTTTATATTTTTGATTATGTTACTGAGTTTACTTTGAAGAATCCAAAGATAGGTGAGATAAAGGATTTTCATTTTACAGATTTCGAAGGGTTTTTACAGTATCTAGAAAAAAGAAAATTTGAAGGTGAAACGGAAAGTGATAAAGAGATTAAATCTTTGATTGCTAAGTCTAAAAAGGAAAAATATAACTTATCCGATGAAATCAAAGCCCTGGAAACAAAGCTAAGTACAGCAAAAAAAGCGGAAATTCGCCAATACAAGCAGGATATTGTTGATTTGATTGAAAAAGAAATTTCTTCTCGTTACTATTTTGATAAAGGAAAAATACAAATGGGTCTTAGAAATGATAAGGAAATTGCTGAAGCAATAGCATTATTAAAAGATATGCCGAGGTATAATAAAATATTGGCTACTAAGAAGTAAGTGACTAATTTGTTGTAAGATTGCAATTAGGCATTAAATAGTGTTGATGGTGTTGGTATTTTAGAAAAAAAGGTTTTATCTTTGCACTGCATTTCAAAATGCAACAATCTTTCGTGATTGTTTGGTCCTATAGCTCAGTTGGTTAGTAGCACCTGACTCATAATCAGGGGGTCCCAGGTTCAAGTCCTGGTGGGACCACATTCATAAAAAGCGGTTGATAATGTGTAAATTATCGGCCGCTTTTTTGTTTTAATTAATAGAGAATAATATTCCAAAACCGAATATCTTTACAGCCTAAAATCTAAATACTTTTGCTTCTATATAATTCTTTTACTTTAACAAACGGACTGCGGCTGATTGTACATGAAGACGATTCAACGCCTATGGCCGCCCTGAATGTACTGTATGATGTTGGTGCCAGGGATGAAGATCCTGAGTTAACCGGATTGGCACATATGTTTGAGCACCTGATGTTCAGTGGCTCCCGCAATATAAAAAATATTGATGCTCCAGTACAAAATGGAGGAGGAGAAAATAACGCATTCACGAACAGCGATCATACCAACTACCATGAAATATTTCCTGCACAAAATATTGAACTGGCTTTTTGGATTGAAGCGGATAGAATGGAACATTTGAGTGTTTCAAAAAAATCGCTAAATACTCAAAAGAAAGTAGTTATTGAAGAATTTAAAGAAACTACTTTAGATGAACCATTTGGTGATGTTTGGCATCATCTGTCAGAGATGGTTTATGAAAGTCATCCTTATCGTTGGCCGGTCATAGGTCTAAGGCCTGATCATATCGCTAAAATTGATCTCGAAGATGTTAATCGGTTCTATAAACGCTATTATCAGCCGAATAATGCCATTATTGCTGTTGTAGGAAATGTTAAAACAGATCAAGTTAAGCAATTGGCAGAAAAGTGGTTTGGTAGTATTCCTACAACTCCTTTGGTAAAGCGGACATATCCGAGGGAGAAGGAGCAAATCGTTCAAAAAAGAAAAATTATTAAAGGTGCACATCCTGCCGAAGCGATATATATTGCTTTTAGAATGGGTAGTCGGCTTAGTGATGATTTCTACTGTAATGACCTGATTTCAGATATACTTTCGAATGGCCAATCTTCTCGCTTTTATCTGAATTTATTGAAGCAAAAAAGAATGTTTAATTCAATCGATGCTTTTCTTTCGGGTACTATCGATGATGGTATTTTTGTTATTGAAGGTAAGTTAAATGAAGGAATTTCATTGAATAAGGCAGAAGAAGCTATTTGGGAAGAACTGGAATTGTTAAAGCATGTCGAAATAGAAGACTATGAATTGCAAAAGAATAAAAATCAAGTGGAGAGTGCACTCGTTTTTTCAGAATCCGGAACTTTGAATAAAGCGATAAATTTTTGTTTTTATGAATCTATCGGTCAGTTGAATATGATCAATACGGAAATGGATGAGTACAATAAAGTTACAGTTTCAGACATAAAAAGATCGGCGATAGAATTATTTCAGCGGTATAAAAGTTCGGTTGTATGGTACGAAATTCACTAGAAATCTTCCAGTAGTCTATCAGCATTGCGATTAAAGTTGTCTTGTATATTGGTGTTGTCAAAACCATTTCCATCCCATTGATTTCGAACATTTTTATACAATTTCGTCCGCCAGTTAGGGTCGTTGAGTTCGCCCCTTGCGGTGGTATTGAGTAAGCGCATACTTCCGGAACCTTCTGCATCATAAAATAGGAATTTGATATTTTTTTGACCGGTGATTGGAAAATCATAGTATACCCATATTTCATAAGGTGCAGTGTCCGGATTACTAACTTGTTCAACTACATCATCGGGCCGGCCGTATTTCATAAAGACATAACCGCGATCTGTTTCAAACCCGTAACCAAACCCGGAGCGATATTTTTGATCCACTGCTCTTGCTACAACCATATAGTTTTCGTAAGCCTGCAAAGGATTATTGGCATTTTTAGATGCCCAATATTTAAACAACCTTAATTTCATCGCTTGTGGGTTGGCTGTTTTAATAATTTCGTTAAGATCTCCGGATTCTTCGCCTCTCATTTTGCAAGCGATTGCTCTGAGTGCATATTTTAATTCTTCCGCAGTCATCTTAGCAACAAACTCCTCCTCTATTGCTTCAATCGGTACTCCTTTCAGTTCTACTTCTAAATATGGATTTGATCTTTGAAAGGCTTGTTCCTTAGCAATAATTAGTTCTTTATTGCGGTTTCGTATTTCAACGATAAGCTTATAATTTCCCGATGGTAGTTTTGAGATATCCAATTTTCCAACAAACACTACCGGTGTTGCAGATGATTTTAGTTTTTTATGACCAATTGCAAAGGGCACTTTGGAGGCGTGAAGGTCATAATTTACAATAGCATAGCTGAGCGCAAAAGCATCGTCCAGCATTTTGCTGTTGTATATCTCTTGGTATAGAATTAAGGTACTGGCATTTTTATTGTAAAAATTTCCGGCTAAAGGCTCCATGATATATCCGTTCTTGGCGTAACTTCTGTTTAATGAGTCCTTTTCTATATTGGATAATAGTAAAATATCAGATTGCTGTATTTTATCATTTTCCAGAACAATTTTTATAGTATCAGTTTGAAAAAATGGTTCTTTATCAGAATTGACATCAATAATTTTTGTTTGCAGCAGGTACTCTCCTGTTTGTAGCGCGTATCTTTTAACGTCGTAAAAATCTTTGCGTTGGGTAAGGATTGGACTTTGCAAATTGTACTTGTCAAATTTAATAATTTTTTCCCCTTGTTTAAAAACAAAGAGAACATCTACAGCAGCCTGATAGTGCATGCTGTCCGGCAAAATTTTAAAGTTTGTGCTCTTTGAACTTATATTTATATATATTTCAATATACGGTTCATTGCCCTGGAAAAATATCGCGTGGCTTACGTTCGCTTCAATAGCTGAACATGGATTCTTAGACAAAAAAAACAGGAAGCAGGAAGCAAGCAATAATTTCATTAATCTATCTTTTAGTCAAATGTACTAATTAACGGTTACTTTTATTCCAGTTTTTTGTTAATTAACGCTTTTTTGATTATTTCTTCATAGTAGCTTTCATATTGTGGTAAAATTTTGTTGATATCGAATTCTTCTGCTCTTGCAAGGGCATTGGCCCTGAATTGTAAGTACTTCTCTTCATTTGTCAATAGTTCGATAGCATAATTGGCCATTTCTTCGACATTTCCTACATCACTTGTATAGCCAGTAACACCATGAATATTGAGTTCTGGCAATCCTCCTGTATTTGAAGAGATCACTGGCAATTGACAGGCCATTGCTTCTAAGGCGGCAAGCCCGAAACTTTCTTTTTCTGATGGCATAATAAATAAATCTGAAACGGCTAACAGTTCTTCCACCGCGTTTTGTTTGCCAAGAAATCTAACTTCAGAATAAAGACCGAGTTGGCGACAAAGTTCTTCACAGCGGTGACGTTCAGGACCATCTCCTACCAATAAAAGTTTTGAAGGCACCTTTTCAAGTATTCGTTTGAAAGCATGGATAACATCTTCGACTCGCTTTACTTTTCTGAAGTTAGACGTGTGGACCAATATTTTTTCACCGTGTGGGGCGATTGCCATTTTGAAATGATCTTTGTTCAGCTTTTTGAATCTTTCAAAATCAATAAAATTATAAATGACTCTTATTTCATTGTCAATTTTAAAAGTTTCTAAAGTCTGTTGCTTAAGATTTTCAGAAACAGCTGTTACTCCGTCTGACTTATTAATTGAGAAAGCAACTACCGGTGCGAATGTAGAGTTTGAGCCAACTAATGTTATATCGGTACCATGCAAAGTTGTAATGACGGGTATGTACCGTCCCTCCTGGATTAGTATTTTTTTAGCCAAATAAGCAACCGTAGCATGCGGTATTGCATAATGGACATGCAGCAGGTCCAGATTTTCATACAATACAACATCGATAATTTTACTTGCTAATGCGGTATCGTAGGGTGTGTATTCAAATAGTGGATAATCTTCGCCGCTAACTTCGTGAAAAAAAATATTTTCGTGGAATGTGGTTAGTCTTACCGGCCTGCGATAAGTAATGAAATGTATTTGATGGCCCCTTTTTGCTAGACCAAGCCCCAGTTCGGTAGCAACAACACCGCTACCACCGTAAGTCGGGTAACAGACAATTCCAATTTTCATTTAATTTGTTTTATTGTCAAGGTCAGCATATGCTGTTTGCGTATCAAACAGGGGAGTATTGACAGTTTCATTTATTTTGTTTAACTCTATTACTGTTCCTTTTTCAGCATCGGAATAGTACATAGGTACAAACTTTTCAGCCCACTTGATATTATTGGTTGAATAGGAGCGATTGGCTTGGATCATTTGCCCAAAAGTAATATCCTGCCCTTTGATGAAAATTACAAATTCTGCGTTCATTTCTTTTAGTTCATCGAATGATTTGCCCCACAAGGGGCTGTTTTCATCAATAGGGTGCACAATTGTCCAATTCAGAGGAAATAGGGCGACCTTTTGTCGTTCAAGTGTTACTTGTCGAAATGCACGCCGCATGATTCCGTTTTCATCTTTTTGCAACCAGGAGAAAGTAATTATTGCCTCCATTTCAATAAGTTGAGAAGTGCTGTGATTTACAATTCTGAACATGAATGCATTAATTTCATCTTTAAAAGGCGCTACTACAGCTATATCGCTGAATTTAATCTTGGCAGTTGGTCTGGTAAATTTTGCATAGTACAAACCGGTGGCCAATGCAAATATTAACAAACCGAAAAGAGCCTCAATGGCTGCAACCACATTCGATGCGAATGTCATGGGAGCCAGGCTTCCATATCCTACTGTTGTAAAAGTTTGTACGCTAAAAAAATAAGATCTGAAAAAGCTGGAGAGCACATTTCCATGATATTCACCGGATAGTGCTTCTTCACCAATAAGTACATATAGCAACGCAAAGAAAAAGTTGATACTTATATAGAAAGCAATGATAAGTAGATGGAACCGAGTCCATGACATTTCTATCAATTTTTGGTACGGATGCATTAGAAGGTTTACTCCACGCCTTTCAACTTTGAATTTTCCATCTTTGTCGATTAACTGTGAATGAGTAACGACTTGATTGCCAATACCCAAATCATTTTCTACTACAGGTTTGAATATTTTCCTTTTTCTTTCCATATACTGTGTTCAAACAGATTTTATTGAATAGTGTTTGAGTTATTCATTTGATATTTAATTTGTCTATGGTATTGTCCATTATTTTGAACCAAATGGGTGGAAGCAATGCGAGTAGTATAGCAGCAGGATATCCCATTGGTAATTGTGGGCTCTTGTCAAAATGCCTTAAAATTTGGTACTTTCTGGTAGATTTGTAA
Organism: Saprospiraceae bacterium; assembly: GCA_049316985.1. Lineage (GTDB taxonomy): Bacteria > Bacteroidota > Bacteroidia > Chitinophagales > Saprospiraceae > CANHEE01. Next base: position 34,148 of record JBMOJB010000007.1, read on the forward strand.
TGGTGGTCTGAATGTCGTGTCAATTCATAAAGAAATATCCTGCCAACTTCATGATTGGAGTTCCACGAATGCTGGGGTTGAACTGGTTCGTAAAATCCATTTGGTAATTTATTTCTTCGTAGTCCGTAATGTTCAATATAGTTAATGCTTTCTAGTAGCAATACCCCAATAAGTGCAATTGCAATGGCACCTATAAAACCATTGTAGCCAAAAAACTGGAAACAAAGTGCAAGATAAGTCAGTTGAATAAAATGAAAAAGGATCATTTCGTTTTTAATGCTAACAACGGAATCACCTTTTTTGTGAAGTCTGTCGTTTTCCAGCTTCCAGGCAGATAGGTATTCGCCAATTATTGCTTTTATCCAAAAAACGTACAGTATTTCGCCCTTCTTTGCACTTACTGGATCTGCGGCTGTGCCTACATTTTTGTGGTGACCGCGATTGTGCTCGATGTAGAAATGCATATACAAGGCAGGAAGGAGTAAGATTTTCGAAAAAATTTTTTCAAATACCAGTTCTCTGTGTCCTAGTTCATGTGCAACATTGATGGCAGAGCCTACCAAAATTCCGGTACTCAACGTTGCACCAATAATTTCCGTGCTAGTGTAAAGGTGCAGGTGTACTAAATAGTAGTAGATCGTTCCTGCGAGAATAGGAATATTCAGATACAAGATAATATCAAAATAGCTATTTCGTGCCAAGTTTTGTTCTTGACTCTCTTCAAAGTTGTTGGGATTGCCTTTAATAAAGAGTTCAATTGCAGGTATAATAATAAAAGTTAAAATTACTCCTGAGAAGGTCCAGATATTTCCTTGGTATAAACCAAAGAAAACTGCTGCCGGTAAAATATAGGCTAAAAGGTATTTGTATTTGTTCCACATAGAACCGATAAGTTAAATTATTAAAAATGTTGGACAGATGGTTACCAAAGATAATGTAAACTGTTCTATTGTATATTTTGTTTTATATAATTATCGTTACAAATTTATTTTTTTGATACTTTTGGCGTGTATGGGAGATATTTTTAGTCCTAATAGTTTATAATGAAGGGAACATTTCAAATTTTTAGAATAAATAAAATACCGGTTAAGTTGCACTGGACTTTTTTTATTTTGATCGTGTACATGATTGTTGCAGGTTGGTATGAAGACGTTAATTACGTTGCTGTACTATTAAATTGTTTATTTGTATTGGCAGTCTTTATTTGTATAATACTTCACGAATTAGGACATGCGCTTACGGCTAAATTTTTTGGTATTGAAACAATGGAAGTTGTCATACTTCCGGTTGGTGGAGTTGCATTTATTGACAGTAGAAGAATGGGTACTTTTGAAGAATTTGTCATCGCACTAGCGGGACCTTTGACCAATCTTGTTATTGCTGCGGGTTTATGGCTATTTGTATTTATAATTGACCCTTTGAATTTGGAGTATATTGAATTAAAAGATCAGTTGTCAAACTTTAGTATTTCATTTTCGAGGAGATTGATGTGGATCAACATATTTATTTTTGCTTTTAATTTGATTCCGACTTTGCCTATGGATGGTGGTGTAATGTTGAGATCGATTCTTACAAAATTCAATGGTCGTGAGCAAGCTGCTAAAATTCAGTTTATACTCAGTTTATTGTTTTCTTTGGGTTTCCTCGTTTATAGTTATGCATTTCACGCAGTAGAATATCTTTTTTTTGCCTGGTTTCTCTATTTTTCTGCGAGGTTAAGGAAATGATTATTATTTAAATTCAAATCTCCGGTGGCCATTAGCAAGCATGGAAATTTTGATAATTACAATATTATCGGTAACAATCGATTCAATGATTTCAGGCCATTCGATAAATAGATAATCTTGATCATAAAAGAAGTCTTCTATTCCGAGGTCAATGGCTTCTTCTATTTTTTGCAGTCTGTAGAGATCTAGGTGTCGGATTGTTCCACCCGGATATTTGTATTCGTTTACTAATGAATAGGTTGGGCTGCTGGTTTCGTCGATAACTCCTAGAACACTGCATATTGTTTTTACAAAAGTTGTTTTGCCTGCACCCATTTGAGCAAGTAATGCAAATTTTTTTTTTGTTCCCGCAAACTGTAGTAACGAAATTGCAATTCCTTCTAGATCTTCTAATGTTTTGGCTATTTTGACTTCCATATGTACTTTTTGTGTCCAAAGTTAGCAGTAAGAAGTCGTATTTTCAGTTTTATTTGTATATAGTTATATTGTTACGTTCAAATACGGCTTGTCCGTATTAACTTTGCTATCGCAAATAGTATTTTAGTCAATGTATAGAAGAATACGCAATCTGTTACCACAACCGCTTTGGTTTTTATCAATTGCCGCTTGGATTATTCTGGGTTTGTTTTTGGCTTCGCGAATTGGTATGGTCGCCTATAATGCTGCCAACTATCATGTAAGTGATTGGGTGATATTGGTCAGGGCATTTTTATTGGGGATGTGGTTTGATTTTATTGTAGCATGTTATATGCTTTTTCCTCCTTTTGCTGTCTTGGCCTATTGTTATTATTTAAATCTTAATAACGAGAAATTGTTTAGGCTCGTAAGAATATATTGTTCTTTTATCATCGTGATAGTTGTATTTGCGATAGGTGTAGACATACCTTATTTTAATTTTTTCAATTCTCGGCTTAATGTTGCTGTGATACCCAGAATTGAGAACCTTTATTTTGCAGTATCATTTTTGTTAAAAGAGCCGCAATATTACCCATTTGCATTGGTTTTTTTATTTGCGGTATGGGGTTTGAATAAGGTGATACAGTCGGTTTGGCTGTTATCAAAAAGAATGAATTCCAGGCTTTTTTCTGAGCATCATAGAAATTTTGTTTTTGGATCGACAGCATTAATTTTAGTGTCAATGATGTTTTTGCGTCCAAGTGAATCGTCAATGCGTGCTGCCTATTTTACAAATGATCCTTTTGTAAACCAGGTAGTTCTGAATCCGGTATTTACTTATGCTGATAGTTATTATAATGAATTTCTGTTCGAGAAGGAAGTTGCAGATTCTGTTGCGGTGCAGTATTTTCAGAATTTGTATAAAATTAAAGGGCCCAACCGGTATCTTTCACCAATTGCGCGCAATATTTCATTTGAAAAGCAAGGTAAGCCAAATGTTGTTTTTATTTTGATGGAAAGTATGAGTGCGGAAAAAATGAGTTGGTTTACTGGTCAAGATACCAGTTTAACTCCCTTTTTAGATAAGTTGACAAAAAAGTCGCTGTTTTTTCCTAATTTCTATTCATGGGGAATTCATACTTATAATGGTATATTTTCGAGTTTGTACGGAATGCCATACAACATGTTAGAGCATCCGATGAAGAACAGCAAAAAGACAGATCAGTTCTATGGTATCGCAAGTGTGTTGCGTGATCAGGGTTATCAGACTTCGTTTTTTTGTACGCATGATAAGGCTTTTGATAATATTGTAAATTTTATTCCCGGAAATGGATTTCAAAAACTGTACGATGTAAATAGTTATCCGACAGAAAAGCAAGTTAATGATTGGGGTGTTGGAGATGAGACATTGTATGATTTTGCGATTAGTAAAATGGATTCTTTGCATAAAAGTAAGAAACCGTTCTTTTTTACGCTTCTGTCAAATAGCAACCACCCGCCATTTACATTTCCAGCTTTTTCAAAGTGCAAACCGACTGCCAAAGAACCGAGAGATCGTGGTTTTCAGTATGCTGATTGGGCTTTAAAAAATATGTTTTCTGTAATGGAAAAGAAGCCTTGGTTTAAAAACACAGTTTTTGTTTTGGTTGGCGATCATGGAGTAAATACACCTAGTCCTTGGGATATTACAATGACTTATAACCACGTTCCTTGCTATTTCTATAGTAATAAATTAATTGCACCTAAAATAAATCCAAAGTTAGGATTGCAAATAGACATACTTCCGACGCTTATGCATATTCTTAAGATTCCTTATGTATGCAATAGTTTAGGATGCGATTTGCTAAGTGGTCAACGGCCATATGTCGTTTTTTCTCAGGATCACAAGTTGTGTATTTTAAATCATAAAAATGTTTTGATCAGAAGAAAAGGAGGTACCACATCTTTGTATAATGTCTTTCCTGGTCGGCGAGACACAATTAATATCATTGGAAGTAGAAGAACCTTAGCGGATAGCATGATAGAATATGGTTCGGCGATGCTAAAATTAACTAAGATGATGATTACTAATGATTGGTTGATGAAACAATCATTAGTGGTAGATAAACGAAAAAAGCCAGTTGAAGTGAAAAAGTAGCCGATTGTCGTTATTAGTGTTCTAAGGAGCAAACAAAGTATCGTTTTATTTCGTACAATAGCCTATTTATTTTTTAACATTTTCTTCTTTTTGTATTAGAAGGAATCAAAAATCTATTTATGATTAATATTACATTTCCCGATGGTGCCGTAAGGCAATTTGAAGTTGGAAGCTGCGCGATGGATGTGGCAAAATCAATTTCACATGGTTTAGCAAAAAAAGTTTTAGCAGCTAAAGTTAATGGTGAAGTATGGGATTCTTCTCGTCCCATTGTTGAAAGTTCAACGCTCTCTTTGTTAACATGGGATGATAAAGAGGGAAAATCTACTTTTTGGCATTCTTCTGCACATCTGTTGGCAGAAGCTATTGAAGCATTGTATCCGGGAACGAAGTTCGGAATTGGACCTGCTATTGAAAATGGGTTTTATTACGACATTGATATGGGAGAACATTCTTTGTCTTCAAAGGAGTTTGAAGCAATCGAAAAAAAGATGATTGAGTTGGCTCGTTTGAGTAGTACTTATACCAGAACTGAAGTATCAAAGTCTGATGCGATAAAATACTTTACGGAAAAAGGTGATGAGTATAAAATTGAGTTATTGCAAGATCTTGAAGATGGCAAAATTACTTTTTATCAGCAGGGTAATTTTACAGACTTATGTCGTGGTCCGCATATTCCTGATACTGGTTATATCAAGGCCGTCAAGGTTATGAGCCTGGCAGGAGCTTTTTGGAGAGGTGATGATTCGAGAAAACAGATGACGCGCGTGTACGCTGTTACATTCCCTAAGCAATCGGAGTTAGATGAGTATCTTAGATTATTGGAAGAGGCAAGGAAGAGAGATCACCGGAAGTTAGGAGCGGAAATGGAATTGTTTATGTTTTCCGAGAAAGTTGGTATGGGTCTGCCTATTTGGTTACCAAAGGGTACTGCCGTAAGAAGTCGCTTAGAGGATTTTTTAAAGAGTGAACAATTGAAGCGAGGTTACCTACCGGTAATTACACCTCATATTGGAAAGAAAGAGCTTTATGAAACAAGTGGACATTGGGATAAATATGGTGAGGATAGTTTTCAGCCAATACATACTCCGAATGAAAACGAGCTGTTTTTATTGAAACCGATGAATTGTCCGCATCATTGTGAAATTTTTGGTCATCGACCTCGGTCTTACAAGGAGCTTCCATTGCGTATTGCAGAATTTGGGACTGTGTACAGATATGAGCAAAGTGGCGAATTACATGGATTAACCAGAGTTAGGTGCTTTACTCAAGACGATGCTCATTTGTTTTGTATGCCGGAGCAACTAAAAGATGAATTTCTGAATGTGTTGGATTTAACAATGCATGTATTAAATAAATTTGGTTTTGATAATGTTACAGCACAAATTTCTTTAAGAGACCCTAACAACAAAACCAAATATGTAGGTTCTGATGAAGTTTGGGAAAAGGCAGAAAGAGCAATAATTGAAGCAACTGAGGAGGTTGGTTTGAAGACAGTTACAGAATTGGGGGAAGCTGCGTTTTATGGTCCGAAACTTGATTTTATGGTGAAGGATGCGCTGGGTAGAAGTTGGCAATTAGGTACAATTCAAGTTGATTATAATTTACCGGAAAGATTCAAGTTAGAGTATATTGGTTCTGACAATCAGACACACCGACCTGTGATGATACACCGTGCGCCTTTTGGTTCAATGGAGAGATTTATGGGAGTGCTTATTGAGCACTGTGCGGGAAAATTTCCGCTTTGGTTAACACCTGATCAGTTTGCGATATTGCCGATTAGTGAAAGATTCGAAAATTATTGTAAAGAAGTAAAAACAAAGTTGGAGCTTGTAGACATTAGAGGTTTTGTTGATGCTCGAAATGAAACAATAGGTAGGAAAATACGGGATACTGAATTAAAGCGAATTCCTTTTATGCTTGTAGTAGGTGAGAAAGAAGTAGAAGAAGGTAAGGTATCTGTTCGTCGTCAAGGTGAAGGTGATATGGGGTCGATGACTGTCGACGAATTTGCAGCGTTTTTTAAAACGTTATTATAAAGTAAAGCGATGAATCTTGATTCATCGCTTTTTCTATTTATCTGCTAATTTATATTGGATATGGAATTGGGTACTCAAACACCAAAAAATATTGATATTAGTAGGCATTCTGGTGTGAAAGTTTTTGCACCAGCTAGTGTTGCTAATGTCGCTTGTGGTTTTGACATTTTGGGTTTCGCGCTGGAAAGTCCAGGTGACGAAATCATAGTGAAGTTTGCTGATCAACCAGGATTAAGGATTACTTCTATTACCGGTGCTGATAAGAAATTGCCTCTGGAAGTTGAACGCAATACTGCGGGAGTGGCTGCTATAAGACTGCTTGAAAGTTTAGGCAAAGGTAATTTAGGCATTGAAATGGAGATACACAAAAAGATGCCTTTTGGTTCAGGTTTAGGATCTAGCGCTGCAAGTGCTGTAGCTGGTGCAATGGCGATTAATGAATTATTAGGTAGACCATATGAAAAGAAGGACATTTTGCCTTTTGCGATTGCCGGTGAAAGTATTGCAAGTGGAGCGGTCCATGCCGACAATGTTGCACCTTCCTTACTAGGTGGATTTATTTTAGTTAGAAATAGTGTCGATTGTGACGTTGTGAGAATACCGGTTCCCCGTGGTATGTATGCCGTGGTGGTTTATCCAAAGGTTGAAGTATTAACCAAAGATGCTCGAAAGATGCTCAAAGCTGATGTTCCTTTGAATATGTTTATTCAGCAAAGTGCCAATTTAGGAGGATTTATTATGGGTATGGTTAATAGTGATTTTTCTCTCATAAAAAGATCACTTGTTGATTTAGTTATTGAACCTCAACGGGCAGTTTTAATACCGTTTTTTTCAGAAGTTCAACATGTTGCTCTTGAGGGTGGAGCACTTGGTTGTAGTATTTCAGGATCAGGACCGTCAATTTTTGCGTTATTTAATAATAGCTTATTAGCAGAAGAAACTGGTAAATTAATGTTGAATGTTTTTCGTGAAAATAAGATTAAAGCGGATTTGTTTGTTTCACCAATCAACAATGATGGAGCTAAGTTGCTTTAATTTAGTAAAAAAATTTAGAGATGAAATTATATAGTACAAAAGACAAAACTGTATTTACTGATTTTAGGACAGCTATTTTTAAGGGACTACCTGATGATAATGGTTTGTTTATGCCGGAAACAATACCTACTTTAAGTGATGATTTCTTTAGAACGTTAGGTAGTTTATCATTTCAGGATATTGCATATTCTGTAAGTCGTAGTTTTTTAGCTGGGGCAGTACCGGATAGTGATTTAAGGTCTATTGTAGATCAGGCAATAAATTTTCCTGCACCATTAGTAAAGTTGGATGATAGTTTGTTTATTTTAGAATTAACGCATGGTCCAACGCTTGCGTTTAAAGATTTTGGTGCTCGGTTTATGGCAGGATTAATGTCATATTTTAATCGGGATGAGAAAGATGAATTGGTAATTTTAGTTGCGACATCCGGAGATACCGGAGGTGCCGTAGCTTTTGGTTTTCATAATGTTCCTGGTATAAAGGTAGTTATTTTATATCCTAAAGGCAAAGTTAGTGAGTTGCAGGAAAAGCAATTAACTACCTTAGGTGGAAATATTACGGCAATTGAAGTTGATGGCAGTTTTGATGATTGTCAACATTTAGTAAAACAGGCTTTTCTTGATAAGGAATTTTGTGCTTCACGTAGGTTTAGTTCTGCAAATTCTATTAATATTTCCAGGCTGATACCTCAGACGTTTTATTATTTTGAAGCTGTTAAGCAATTGGGAGATAGAAGAAATATTGTATTTTCGGTGCCCAGTGGTAATTTTGGTAACCTTACCGCAGGTTTGATTGCTAAGCGAATGGGTCTTCCCATAATGAAGTTTATTGCAGCTACTAATGTAAATGATATTGTACCTCATTATTTGAATACAGGAGTTTATGTTCCCAAGAGTTCTGTGGAAACTATATCCAATGCAATGGATGTTGGTAATCCATCTAATTTTGCAAGAATGCATGATTTGTATGGTTCCACGTGGAACAGTATTCGTGAAGATGTAGTAGGTTATGGTTTTACTGATGTAGAAACCAGGCGTGCTATGTGTGAAGTTTATAATAATTATAATTATGTGATTGATCCGCATGGTGCTGTGGGGGTACTTGCTTTAAATGAATTTAAAAAGTCTATGCCTGATGTAACAGGTGTTGTTTTAGAAACAGCACATCCTGCTAAGTTTATTGATGAAGTCGAGCAGACGCTCGATATTACAGTAGTAATACCTGAACGATTAGAAGTTTTGAGAACGAGAGAAAAAGTGGCATTTCAGTCTTCTGTTGATTATGGAGAATTTAAATCAGTTTTAATATCGTTGATATAGTATTTGTTCCACGTGGAACAGAAGCGATATGCTGAATCTAATATCGGATAAATATCGCTTATTGAAAGCGATATTTATTATGTACCTTTGAAAATTATTAAACAATATATTAAACAAATCATATTTAGAAGATGAATAAATTGAAGATAGGAATAAGTATTGGCGATATCAATGGAATTGGCTTGGAGGTCATATTAAAAACCATTATTGATGAAAGAATATTGAAGAGTTGCACCCCGATTATATATGGCTCTTCTAAGGTAGTTTCCTACCACAAAAATATAGTTTCATTGCCTGATTTCCAATTCCAGACGATTCGGTCCGGTGAACAAGCGGAGGCAGATAAAATTAATATTGTAAATTGCTGGAATGATACCGTGAATATTACTTTAGGTAAGCTCACAGACGTTGGTGGAATTTACGCGATAAAATCGCTTGAGGCTGCGATGAAAGATTTGAAGGCGGGATTTATTGATGCGCTTGTTACAGCTCCAATTAATAAGAAGGCTATGCAATTGGCCGGTTTTCCATTCCCAGGTCATACGGAGTATATTTCGCAGGAGCTAGGTGCAAAAGACAGTTTGATGTTGTTGGTAAACGAAGGCTTAAGGGTTGGTGTTGTAACGGGACATATTCCTTTGAAAAGCGTTAGTGAACAAATTACCAAAACGAAAGTCATTGAAAAAATAAAGATTTTTAATGAGTCATTAATACGTGACTTTGCTGTAGAAAAGCCATTGATCGCTGTTCTTGGGCTTAATCCGCATGCAGGAGATGAGGGCGTAATTGGTCAGGAAGAATTGGAAATAATTAGACCTGCAATTGAAGAAGTAAAGAAACGGGGAGTGATGGCATTTGGCCCATATCCTGCTGATGGATTTTTTGGTTCAGGACAGTATAAAAAGTTTCACGGTATTTTGGCGATGTACCATGATCAAGGTTTGGTAGCATTTAAATCCCTTTCTTTCGGTAGTGGCATCAACTATACTGCCGGCCTCTCTGCTGTACGAACATCACCCGATCATGGAACGGCATATGATATTGCTGGCAAGAATGAAGCAGATCCTTCTTCTTTCAGAAAGTCACTTTTTGCGGCGATTGACATAGCTGCCAATCGCAAAGAATATGCTGAAGACAGAGCCAATCCTTTGGTTCGGAACAAGACAAAGTTTGATGTGGATGAGGTTTTAAAAGAAGAAAATGCGTAGACAAAATAAAAGCCGGCTCAAACAGAGCCGGCTTTTATAATCGAATTTTGTTGGCTTTGTATTTATTTGATAACTTTACTGGCAGCCACTTCTTCCAGATTGTCAATGTTTTCATTTGCTATTGATTTGGGCCTTTTGAAAAACCCATCGAATTTCTTTTTAAGACTAGGTTGGTAGTCCTTTGGCAAAGTCATCGATTTTGCAGCAGGCTCTGAAGTCTTTGCCTGGTATTTAATATTTTCCATAAGGACTTCACCAGCTCCGATTTCAAAAATTTCACCATCCTGTAGGGGAATATACTCCTTGTTGCCGGTAATCTTTTTCTCGAACTTGTTTTCATTGAAATCAGTTCGTGGTGTCAAGGCGTGATCCAGACCATCGTATTTATACAATTGAAATCTTTCGATGATTGAAATTAATTTTTCAGCATATTGTGGATCAGTGGCATATCCTGCGCTTTGAAGACCGAAAGCCCATTCTCTGTAATTATCCTGCTGAATTGTAAATAGCGCGCTGTAACGACTCCCAGACATTAGAAAGTTAGTATGATCAACAAATGAATTTTCCGCTGAGTCATATTGTCGAAAGCAAGATTGAATCAAAGTGCCTTCCATATCGTAGTCGTCATCTTTTTGAGCAAATGTTGGTCCATTCCACGATGAACCGCATTTGATACCAAAGTGGTTATTTGCAGTTGTTGCCAACATTGCTTCTCCCCAACCGCTTTCAAAAATTCCCTGGCCGAGTGTAATAGCTACAGGGATACCACTTCTTTGTTTTTCCACAATTGCAATGTCCTTATACTTGTCTATATAGTTGTTGCGCGGTTTTTCTGACGCAGTTAGTATTGTAACTAGCGTTATAGCAAAGATTAGAGTTAAAAACGTGCGTGCCATGTTCCGGTATTTAATTGTGAGTAAATCTCAATTTAATTATTAGAAGCTTTCATTCATATTAAAAAATAACATATATTATAGTATTCTGTAATACAATCTTTGTGCCACAAATAAAGGAAGTGAGTACATTAACAAAATAAATTAAAGTTATTTTAATATGTTTTTGCTTAAATTTAGTCGACAGCTAATATAGTGCCATAATGACAGCTAAAAAACAAGGACAGATGACATAGTGACAGATTTAAGAAGCAGAATATGCCTTAGTGACACAAAATTCCAAATGGTATACAGATTGAGTAAATATGTTGTAAATCATAATTATTAGAACTTAAAACAAATAAGAAAATGTTAGTAAAAAATTTTAATCCGACATTCAGTAACAGCATAATTTTTCCGCCTTTCAATTCAATAGGAAAAGAAAGAGGAATTGTAGATGTAAAGCAATTTGTCTCTCAACCCGCAGTTAATATTTTAGAAAATGCGGAACATATTACCATAGAAATTGCTGCACCGGGTCTTTCGAAGGATGACTTCCTAATTGAATTGGAAGATGAAACGTTGCGAATTCGTGTAGAGAAATCAGATGGGCTGGAAAGTAAACAAGATGAAAAAGTAATCAAAAAAGGCTTTTCATTTTCAAATTTCCAAAAAGTTTTCAACATGAATGACGATCTTCAAAGAGAGCAAGTGGTTGCTACCTATGAGCAGGGAATTCTTTCGATTATTCTTGCGAAAAAGGTAAAAGTCGAACCAAAAAGAATCGAAGTACAATAGTATTAAATATATTTTTTTAAAAACTAAAATTATTCAACATGAGATTTATTAGAAATTATAGTCCAATTCACGACGTTATGATTAGCGATTTTCTAAATAGGGGTGTATCTGATTTTATAGGATCTGATTCCCTTAATAGCTACCCAGCAGTAAATATCTGGGAGAAACCTGAACACTTTCTTATACAACTTGCTGTACCCGGTTTGACGAAAGCGGATTTCAAAATAGAATTTGAAAAGGGCCAATTGGTAGTGTCAGCAAAAAAGGAAGAGCAAAAAATTGAAGAAGGTACAAAATTCAACAGAAGAGAGTTTAACTATTCTTCTTTTCAGCGCAGTTTCAAATTACCTGAAAGTGCCGATGCTGAAAATATTAATGCAACCTACGAAAACGGTGTATTAGAATTAAAAGTTGGCAAGAAAGAAGATGTAAAGCTTATGCCGAAAAAAATTGCAGTCAACTAATTTTGGTATAAATCGTTCGGTACAAAAAGAGACCTTTCTGAATCATACAGGAGGTCTCTTTTTTTTGCTTGGATTCGTGCTATAGCAAACCTGGTAAATGACCAAATAAGAATGGAATATATATCGACAGTTTTATTCTACTTCAATTTTGTTCCGGACTGTATTTGCTTGCTTTTTTTGAGTTTCTCTAATAGTTCTTCACTTTGGTCCCAATATCCCTCGAATAAAGGGGCTGCAGCAACACCTAGTTTTTTTGCTCTGGAGGGACAAGTAATTAAAAAATCGTAAGAGACTGACTGACTTTTGCTTTTTTCTTCAATCAAATGCGCTTCATCGGCAAACCAGACCAAAACACTGTAAAATAATACCAATACCATGGCCAGCACTAAACCGCCAACGATTTTATTCAGTGTGTTGACATGCGCCACCTGCAGCAATTTTTCGATGTTTTTATTGATTAATCTAGCGACTATAATTACGAGAAGAAATGAAATTGCAAATCCGGAAAGGATTAGCATCGGAGATTCGTTTTTAAAAAAAGTAAAAAGGACTGAAGTGATTATCGGAGCCAATTTAAATGCTCCCATTATTCCCAGTAAATAAATGATTGCAGTTAAAAAAGTTTTCACTATACCCCGTTCTTGGCCAACATAAAAACCATACCCAATTGCGATAAGTAAAAAAATATCAATTGCCATTTCAATAATTTCTTTAAAGAAGTAAGTAAAAAATGAAAATTAAACTTGACGGAGAAGTGGCTTTTTTAATTAACGATAAATATTGAGCCGGATAGTCGGAGCAATTCAGTTTCAACCACTTTGGTAGCAAATTGTGCTGAAACTAGCCTAAAGACAGATTGTTCATATGTAGTTTGAGATTCTCTTAATTCTATCGCATTGCTTTGGTTTAGTTTATATCTTTCCAGCATAATTTCCAGATATTGCTTAGCTGTCTTTATGTTTTTGCTTTCAACTTCTATGTTATTGAGTTGAGTTTGGTAGGCAATAAATAAGCGATAGATATTGCTATTGATTTTGTTTTCTACTGATTTAGTATTAATGTCATTAGATTTTCTCTGCATCGAGACAAGCTGTTCCTGACGATCAAAAATATTGTGGTTAAGAAGCGGCACACTGAAACTTGCCCCGACAAAAGGCCCATAATTTAAATTTTGTAACAAGAATCCGGCTGTAGTATTTGATACATTTGCGGCCAGACCTCCGTTTAATCTTACAGTAGGTAATCTTTGCGAATGGGTCTCTTTTTCCAGCCACTCCAGAACTTTACTTTGGCTCTGTGAAATTAGTAGTTCAGGATTTTGCTTGGATTTGGCGATGAGATCATCGATGTTGAGATCGGGGTTGATATCAATAGTGTCACTAACCTGAAAATCATTATCTACAGCCAACGACAGCAAAGAATTCAGTTCTGCCTTATTTTGTTTTAGTAGTAGTTCTTGGTTGACAACTTCCTGTTGTCGCGAATTAAGATCCAGTTCTGCCAGGTAAAGGTCTGTGTTATTTGACAAACCGAGAGAAAGCTTTGTTTTTATAATTTCAAGTCTTTTCAAACTTACATCTAAGGTTGTCTGAAGAGATTTGATTAGTTTCTTTTGCCTTACAATTTCGTAGTATTTGACGATAACTTGTGCTGCAATATTCTGAGTCTGCAAAATTGTTCTTTTTTGAGCAATATTTGTTTGCTCTACTATTCTGTTCTTGACCGCATTGGTTCGGAATTTGTTAAAAACAGGATAGCTTATCCCCACATTGCTGCTAAATGCATTTGATGGTACACCAACTTTTGATATTTCATTTCCATTGGCCAATTTTTGATTTACTCCAAGAAGTTGGGCATTGTCACTGGCTTGAAAGATATAAACGGGCTGCTCACCTGCATTTCCGTAATACTCCATATGCTTTGCCAGCAGTTGGTCATTTGTTGCCAGCTGAATATCGTAGTTTTCAGAAGAAGCAATTAGAAGCGCATCTTTGAGCGTCAATAGAGATTGTGCAAAGGTTTGGCAAAACCCCAGAAGCAAAAGAGGGAAAAATAACTTCATTTGTGTTAGAAAATTTCTACAAATGTAGTAACTCTTTACTCACTTAAAGAATATTTGTTGCAAACATCGATGTAGTTAGTCTGGAATATTATAATCGTCGATTACCAGGTCGAGAATTTTATCATCACCAATATTGTATCCGTCTTTGAGATGGTAGCCATTCATCTTACCCAGTACATTCCAGTAAACTGCTGTAAAACTACCTTTTGAATCATCGACGACATCGTACATGGGTACCTGGAGCTTTCGTTCTATCATTTTTATCAACATCCTTCCCTGGCCTTTGGTGAGATTAATTAGTGGATCTTCAAATTTTGATTTTAGTTCATGTTGTTTTTCTTTCACGTATCTTCTGCGCTCAAAAAACCCCATGTTTTCCGTTTCTGATTTCAGTTCCCGATAGGCTTTTACTGCCTGAACCGCATACGGAAATACTTTTTCTGCATACCTTTTGTATTTTAAGTAGGTCGAGTATTCTTCATGTGTTTTGAAAAAGGGCTGTTCTCTAACGACAACATCTGGAAAATTGCCGACAAGGACGGTATCTCCTTTGCTTATTTCATAAGTATACCTGATTTTCTGAGCAGACACAGAAAATGTAATTACGTTAATGAAACACAAAATTGAAGCCCACTTAGTTTTCATGAATTAATTTTAATTTTTACAACGAGTTAAAGAAATCTTGTACGAAGATAAACGCAATAATTATAAAGAATAGTTCATCTTTGTAAATTAAAAAATTGAGAAAAACGCATAAAAGATTGTTAATTGAACACTAAAGGCAGACTTGTACTTTAAATATACCACCAATGAAAAGAATTTTTTTTATCAGTTTTTGTGCGCTATTCTTCCAGCAGTATGCCATTTCCGGAGAATCAGATACAATTTATTTTCATAAAAATATGGCGAGTGCCGTTAGAGAGGCGAAGAAGACAAACCGGATTATTTTTTTAGATGCCTTCACGACCTGGTGCGGTCCTTGTAAAAAAATGAGTGAAGTTACGTTTCGAGACAAAGAAGTTGTCCATTTTTTGAAGGAACACTTTGTCTGCATCAAGTTGGATATGGAAAAAGGAGAAGGCGTCAAATATGCAAAAATTTATAAAATCGGCGGTTATCCGACGCTGTTGTTTTTAGATAAAGATGCTACAATGGTACATAGTGATGCTGGATTTAAAGATGCCACGATGTTCCTGAACCTTTGTCAGGAGGCGCTGGATCCAGCGCGCAGATTGTCGGGGCTCGACGAGAAATTTAGCAAAGGTGAAATGGAACCCCATCAACTATTGAGTTACATTCAAAAAAGGGCAATCTTGATGAATGCCAGTCACGACAAAGCAACGGATGCATTTCTGAAATATGCACCGGATTGGAAGCAAGATTCAACAATGGATTTTATAATGAATTACATCGGAAACCCGGGAAGTCAGGGATTTTTTTTTCTTCTGGATAATAGAAAAAATTTTAACAGTAGATATGGGGCAGCAATTGTCACTAGAAAGATTGAAAATGTGATTTATGAAGAATTAACAAAAGGAACTCATCGTGTGGGCATCGATCTAATGGAGAAAGTACTGAAACTAGTATATCCTGAAAGTTCCGATCGAATGATAGCGAAGTACAAAATGACTTATTTTGCTTCGATGTTTGACGCGGCCTCATTTATTTTAGCAGCTGAAAATTATATATCACTATTTCCACCGGAAGACCCGGCAGAATGGGCAGATATTTCATTTCAACTTGCGGATATCAGCAAAAATAAAAGTGATTTAAAAAAGGCGATGGGCTGGGTTGAAGAAGCCCTTAAAAAAGAAGAAACTTTTGAATGCCATCTAGCAATAGCTTTTCTATATAAAGCAATGGATAAAAAAAAGAAAGCAAAGAATGCAGCACAGAAAGCGATAACATGGGCAAAGGATAATGGTGAAAGCTATCTGCCAGCTGAACAGTTTATCAGCACGCTGCAGTGAAAAAAGCGCTTATCACTCCTTTGTATTGGGGCTTGGGTCACGCCACCCGTTGTATCCCATTAATCCAAGGTCTACTTGAACATGGATTCGAGGTGATAATTGCGTCCGATGGTCAGGCACTTACGCTGCTGAAGCTGGAGTTTCCAGCATTGCGCGCTCTTGAATTGCCAGGATATAATATTGTTTACAAGAGTGAAAATATGCTCTGGAATATGTTTCTTTTGACTCCAGATGTTTTAAAAGCAATTCGGAAAGAAAAAAAAATAGTTGATAAAATAGTTGCAGAATATCAAGTCGACATTGTAATTTCAGACAACCGTTATGGTTGTTATTCCAAATATTGCAAAAATATTTTTATAACTCACCAAATTCAAATTCAAACCGGGAATCGACTTGGTAATTGGATTGCTGAAAAAGTTAATAGATTTCTACTATCAAAATTTCAGAAGTTGTGGATACCGGATGTTGAAAATATAGTAAATTTATCCGGTATTCTATCACATGGAATTGGACAGTTCAATTTACCAATCAGCTACATTGGCATATTAAGTCGATTAAAAGAACCAGATTCATTATCCGGAAAGTCAGTTCTGGTTATATTGTCCGGGCCGGAACCTCAACGCAGAATATTTGAACAAAAAATACGCGAACAAATAATTAATCTGAATTACCCGGTGATTATTGTAAGAGGCGTAATGAAAGGGAAATTGGAAGCGCGACAAGAAGGCAACACGACGATTTATGATTATGCAGATTCTGCTCGGCTTAATACTTTATTGAATGATGCATTGGTTGTTGTATCGAGATGCGGGTATACTACCGTGATGGACCTGGTCATTACAAAACGGAAAGCGCTATTGGTTCCAACACCGGGACAGACGGAACAAATTTATCTGGCACAACATCTCAATGAATCAGGAATTTTTGCGTTTCAGACACAAAAGGATTTTGATTTGAAAAGTGGAATTGCAAAGGCACTTAGCAAAAACTCAATCAACATTGGTGGAGCACATTCGCTCAAAACAGCCATTTCAGAGTTGTACGAGGAACTCAATTCAAAGTAAAATTATAAACAAAACGACATATTATGAGCAACAGCGCGCATTTTCGCATAAATGATCCAAAAGTTATTCAAGCATGGGCAATGTTTGATTGGGCAAACTCAGTTTATTACCTGATTATATCGACAGCAATATTTCCAGTCTATTTTACCAATATTGTCGATGATCAGTTTACAATTCTAGGTTTTCAATTATCGGATACTAGTCTCCTTGCATTTTGTATTACTGCCGTTTATATTATTTTGGGAATTATTTCGCCGATCCTTTCCGGAATAGCCGATTATGGCGGCAATAAAAAATCGTTCTTGCTGCTATTCACTTTTTTGGGTTCGATTGCCTGCGTTAGTCTCTGGGGTTTTCAAAGTATGAATACACTGTGGATTGGAATTGCAGGTTATATGTTTGCCACTATTGGAGCTGCAGGAGGACTTGTATTTTATAACGCATTTTTACCCGAGATTGTAACTGAAGACAAGTATGATGCAGTAAGTGCAAAAGGATTTGCCTATGGATATGTTGGTTCAGTAATTTTGTTAATCTTTAATTTGCTATTGATTGAAAAATTCGAAGTTTTTGGATTTACAGACAAAGCAGCAGCAACGAGAATAGCTTTTGTTTCAGTTGGAATCTGGTGGATGGGGTTTGCGCAGTATACCATTAGGAAGCTCCCGGAGTCAATGGACAGAAAGCCTATTTTTAAGTCTATTAGTAAGGGATATGAAGAGATAAGAAGCGTATTTAGAGCGTTAAAAATGCAAAAAGATCTTAAAAATTTTCTTTTGTCTTTTTTATTTTACAATGCGGGAGTGCAGACCGTGATTTATATGGCTACAGTTTTTGCAGACAAGGAGCTTCATTTTGAAACTGCAGATTTGATTATTTTAGTACTTATTATTCAATTAGTTGGTGCATTGGGTGCTTATTTTTTTGCATGGTTGTCCAAATTGTACCAGAATAAAATTGCATTAATTATTACCCTGGTAATCTGGGCGGTAATATGTCTTATGGCTTCATTTGTAGGAGACAAAACACAATTCTATTTATTAGGTATGTTTGTAGGTTTGGTTTTAGGAGGAGTTCAGGCTTTGTCCAGAGCTTCGTACGCAAAAATAATTCCGGAGCAGACTCGCGAAACTACTTCTTATTTTAGCTTTTACGATGTTGTTGAAAAGTGCTCAATAGTGATCGGAACGTTCAGTTTCGGCATAATAGAAAACATAACTGGTTCAATGAGGAGCAGTGCTTTGGCTTTGGGAATATTTTTTGTTGTAGGTATTTTATTGATAGGCAAAGTTAACTTTCGAACAAGCAAGTCCTATTGATTCAATACAAGAGCAATTATTGATAAGCATTTGTTAATATTATTGTTTCTTTGGTTGTCGTTTGGTTAAAAACTTGTAATATTCTTAATTTAGGCATATGTTTGTAGAAGCTTTTGAGGAATGTAATTTTCTTAGCTTCGAAAGGAAGCTGACTGGAAATTTTTAAACAAAGCATTCACAAAGTGATTCAGATTACTTTTTTATTATGAAACAGATAATTCTAATTTTATCTTTTTTTTCGCTATTCATTAGTATAACGAAAAGTGAACTTCCACCTAATTTTGCAATGATTTCGGCAGCATTCAGTTCTGGTAATGCTGATGCATTGGTCAAATTTTTTGATGCCGATATTGAAATTTCGATTTTTGACAAAGAAGAGAGTTATCAGCGGGATGGTGCTTTGGTAGTAATGAAGGAATTTTTTTCGAAAAACAAACCTAAGTCTTTTAATCAGGTTCACCAAGGTGCTTCAAAAGGAAAGGACACACAGTATTCTATTGGTGAAATTAGTACTTCGACCGGTAATTACAGGGTATATTTGTACATGAAAGTAGTGAACGACAATTATGTTATTCAAGAGTTAAGGATAGGTAGAAACTAATTCTATGAAACCCACACACTACATCCCTCTGTGCAATTGGTGCAAATATCAATTTGATCTCTTCCCTTAAGCAATTTGGTGCGAAAGGATACATAGGAGGCACCCTTCCAGATTTGTCGAAATGAAGTATTTTTTAAATCGCCAAGTCTGTGCGTTGCGTCTTTGTCAAAACAACAAGGAACAACAAGTCCATCCCAAGTGATAACGCAAGCATGCCATAGTTTCCAGCAGTGATTGAGTAGTTCATTTTTTACGCGATATGTTCCATTTTCTTGTTTTGCATAGCGGGAATACTTTTCAATCGATGGAATCAATTCATTTCCATTCTTGTAATCATATACCTGTGCCGATTTTAGCTTGACTTCATCAACTCCAATCTCCCTGGCTAAAGCATAGATTTCGGGAATTTGGTGTTCATTAGGTTTGACGACGAGAAACTGAAAGATGATATGCGGAGTCACCGATTTTAGTTCCTTTTTCCATTTGACGATATTTCTTGCACCTTGCAAAACATGTTCAAGATTGCCTTCTTTTCTGTAGCTTTCATAAGTTTCCTGAGAGGTTCCGTCAACAGAAATAATTAGCCGATCTAAACCCGACGTTACCGTTTTTTTTGCATTTTCATCATTTAGAAAGTGCCCGTTTGTAGAAGTAATGGTATAGATGCCCTTTTTGTTGGCATGCATTACCATATCGAGAAATTTTGGATTAATGTAAGGCTCACCCTGAAAATAGAAAATAAGGTAAAGAAGATCTTTGTACAGATCATCTACAGTATCTTTGAAGAAATTTTCTTTTAAATTTCCTGTTGGTCGGGTAAAAGCTCTTAGCCCACTTGGGCATTCCGGGCATCGCAAGTTACATGCCGTAGTAGGTTCAAATGAAATTGTCATCGGCATTCCCCATTGGATCGGCCTGCCTAAGTATTTGGTAATGTAAAAACTTGAAAATAATTTAGCAACGTTCCATGCGCGACGAACGGTGATTTTTGAAATAAAATTCCAAGTATCCTTGTAGTATATTTTCATGCTGGTTTTTTATTAGACAAAAGCCAATACGGTTTTATTATCAGCGCAAACGGTAAATATTTCTTTTTATCAATGTTCAAAAACAATTTTAACAAACTATGCGGTAGTCTGTTTCAAAAATTGCATCTCATATAATTCCTTGTAAAGGCCATTTTTATTGGTGATCAATTCAGTATGCGTTCCCATTTCAATTATTTCTCCCTTTGCCAGCACCATTACATTAGTGGCGTGGCGGATGGTAGAGAGTCTATGCGCGATAATTATTGATGTTCTTTTAGAGATTAGTTTTTCAATCGCGTATTGAATAACAGCCTCTGTTTCCGGGTCAATAGCAGAAGTTGCTTCGTCTAAAATTAATATATCAGGGTCAAAAACGAGCGCTCTCACAAAGGAAATTAATTGTCTCTGTCCCATGGACAATGTGGCTCCTCTTTCCATGACCATATAATCGTATCCTCCGGGAAGTTTCTCGATAAAATCGTGAGCTCCGATCATTTTAGCAGCCTCAATCGCCTGCTCTCTGCTTATATTTTTGTTTCGCAGGGTGATATTTTCCAAAACAGACCCAGAGAAAAGAAACACATCTTGCAATACAATCGCAATTCGGTTTCGCAAACTTTCTAAATCGATTTCTCTGATATCTGTTCCGTCGATTTTTATCTTTCCAGAATTAATTTCATAAAATCGATTCAATAAATTGATAATAGTGGTTTTTCCAGAACCGGTATTGCCAACGATTGCTAACGATTCTTCTGGTTTAATTGTAAAATTGATATCTCTCAAAACTGGATTTCCTTCCGAATAAGAAAAACTGACTTTTTCAAATTCTACCAGACCGTTGAAATTATTGATTTTTAGCTTTCCCGTCTTTTCTAGATTTTCCCGATCTTCTAAAATTCGAAAAACGCGTTCAGCAGCAACTAGACCCATTTGCAAAGTATTGAATTTATCAGCCAACATCCTAATTGGTCGAAAGAACATTGCGATGTATACCGGGAAAACGACTAATACACCGATTGTTATATCCCCCCTGACGACACCTCCTGCGCCATACCAAACCATTAATCCAAGTGCAGCAGCAGATAGAATCTCTACTACGGGAAAAAAAACTGCGTAATAAAAAATCCCGTCAATATTAGCTTTGGTCAGATCCTTATTGATCTTTTTAAATCCATTAAGTTCCTCTGACTCTGCATTAAATATCTGAATGGTTTTCATTCCCGAAATTCTTTCCTGCAAAAAAGCATTCATTCTTGCAACTTCAGAACGAACTCTTTGAAAGGAGCCTTTTACTTTCTCTTTAAAAATATAGCTTGCAATAATAAGAAATGGTGCGGTAATCAGACAAACCAAAGTAAGTTTCCATGACGTGTACAGCATAAAGATCAATACCAAAATCAATGTCAATATGTCTGCCGTGATAGTAATAATCCCTTCTGAAAAAACCGTATTTATAGTTTCAAGGTCATTTATAGTTCGGGTGGTAGAAGTTCCAATTGGATTGGTATCAAAATACTGCAAGCGAAGAGAAGTAATGTGTCTGAAAACCCTTACCCGTAAATCGCGGATGACATTTTGTCCCAATTTATTGGTTGTCCAAGTAAAAAAATACAAAAGTACTGCTTCAAGTAGCAGGATTCCCAATACCAGTAGTCCAAAAATTGTCAGACCTGTTATATCCGCTTTAGCAATGTGTTCGTCCACCATTTTCTGAATCAGAAACGATCGGTACGGAGCTAAAGGAGCAATAACAACTGTCAATACCGCAGCATTAATGAACAATGCTCGATATGGTACGGAAAGCAGCAGCACTTTTCGAAGAAGTGAAAGATCAAGTTGCTTTTTTACATTATTTAGAGACATGCTTATTGTAAACGTTCATTTTGGTTTAAGGTTCAACAAACTATTTTGAGCATTTAGTGAAAATTGTTTTGAAGGTAGGCATGATTTGATAACACGACACACTAATACTCCATTAAAACAGGCTATCATTTCCTTGCTGCTGAATTGGCAAAAATACGATAAAGCTACTTCCTTTGCCTAATTCACTTTTAACCTCAATATTTCCTTTGTGTGCAGTGAGCATATTTTTTACATAACTTAATCCCAGTCCAAATCCTTTTACATCATGGACGTTGCCGGTTGGTACGCGATAAAACTTATCAAAAATTAATTTTCGCGAGGCGGGACTCAGTCCCAAACCTTTGTCTTCGACTGTAATCTCAATCCCATCAGAAATATTTCTTGTTTTGATGGTAATTTCGGGTTTATCAGGTGAATATTTATTGGCATTATCCAGCAGATTGTGGATAATATTCGAAACGTGCGTGAAATCTCCTTCGATAATATGTCGTTCAGCTTTTAGTTCTGTACGAATTGAACCGTCTCGGCTTTCTACTTGAAGAGCAAAGTTGAGCATTGCATGTTCGATAATTTCGTTAATATCTAGCTCGTTAATCTTTAATTTGAAAGTATCTTTGTCAAGAATTGCCATTTGCAGGACCTTTTCTACTTGTCCATTCATTCGTTTGTTTTCTTGCTTAATGATCTCAATAAAACGTTTTACTTTGTCAGGATTGTTGAGAATAGTTGGGGAGCCAATAGAATCGGCAGCAAGGGAAATTGTTGCGAGCGGAGTTTTGAATTCATGAGTCATATTGTTAATAAAGTCATTTTTGACTTGATCAAATTTTTTCTGTCGAAAAATAACA
>JBMOJB010000008.1:0-54626 GCA_049316985.1 Saprospiraceae bacterium
CACTATACTTCAATATTCTGGTCTAGAGGGGTCAGCATGCTCCGGTTTATCCAGCTCATTGTATATAAATGAAAAATCAATCAGGTCATTAATTTTTCGAAGCAGATTTTCCTTAGGAACTACTATGTCATATAATCCTAAAAAAGAACTAAATTGTATTTTTTGTTGTTGCAATAACATCTCAAATATCTTTATTTTCTTTTAAAGATACGAAAAAGGG
This sequence comes from Saprospiraceae bacterium, assembly GCA_049316985.1. Lineage (GTDB taxonomy): Bacteria > Bacteroidota > Bacteroidia > Chitinophagales > Saprospiraceae > CANHEE01. The sequence continues at coordinate 221 of JBMOJB010000008.1, forward strand.
AGCAAAAAACTATAGTTTTTTACCCCCTTTTTTAGAAGAATATTTATGACTTTTTCAGTGCCCTCGAAAATTCAGGGTGGCTTTTTAACTTTACTTTAATAGTGCTTGAGGATTTTTTACGTAGTATTTTAAAGTTTTAAATAATAAACCTGCATGTGACGCATCTGCAACTCTGTGATCAATAGCAGCACCAACGGTAATGACTGTACGGGGAACAATTTGCTCTTCAATTACAAGTGGCTTTCTTTGAACTTTTCCCATAATAAACACGAAACTCACATTTGCAACTGGCATTAATGCTGGGTAGCCAATATCTAAACCGAGTGTTCCAATATTTGACAGTATAAAAGTACCAAATTGTTGTGGAGATAATCCTATAAAGGATAAGTCAATTCCCCAATATACTGCAACTGTGCGAAAAAATGAGAAAAACATATTTCTGAAAGGGAAAGGAATTTTAGCTAAAATACTTTTACTTTTCATTGCTTTATCTTCGCTTCCCTTTCTGATTGCGCTGATTTTATCATTTAGTATAATGACAGATTCCTTAAGTGTTAAGTGTTCAGCATTTTCAATTTTAACAGAGCTCATCGAACCATCTGCCTGAAGTACACTGACACTTACATTCACAGGACCAAAAGTTTGCACGTTTCCTCGTTTTATATAGGAATTCAGTTGTGGAACATCGAATTTTACTGCACGCGCCGTTGCCAGCAAAAAAAAATGTGTAAGCGTTATTTTTAGCCCTGCAGATCGCTGTTCGTCCAAAAATATATTCAAGTCTGTGATATCAATTTCGACAGAACCTAAAATTTTTGAGTCAGAAGGTTTGCGATACATCGCGGAAGCTGTCTTTCTCCAATCACTGTTTAAATGAAAATGATCCATGAATTTACTAATTTTCTAAGTTGCAAAACTAAGAAAATTTAGCAAACTGTACTATGTAGCACTATCATACGAAATCCTTTTCATTGTATATTGACTTTCGCAATACACTAGTATCTTCAACCTGATCCTTTACTTGCTCAAAATCAAGAAACTGTTCATTTGCGCCTATTGTCCTCCGGTTCATTTCCCCTGTATTTGTAGACAAAAATACACCTTGAAACGTTGTCACTCCTTGAACTAAAACAGCAATTCCCCATCCAAAGAAAGGCCAAATTGCCCACCAGTTTCCATGGTAGGTTAAGCCATTTAGAATGAACAAGCCTGTGCAAGTAACTAACCAAGTAGAAAATCCGACATAGAAACTCTTTACCGATTTATTTGAGTTACGTCTCTTTTTCATAATAATACTAATTTTAAATTTTTAAATGGACAAATTTACGCGATTATGAAAGATAGGCAATATTGTACATTAAACCTATCAAATGAAACAATTCAAGTCAATGTACAAAAATATCTCTTGCACACCAAATGTATACATTTCTTTCATTATTATAGTTCCTTTAGTATGTAGAGTACCACTTATCATCGACCAGTTATTTAAAAATTAAGATAATTCGCAATTTTCAAATTCATTTTTCAGCTTGGTAATTCGACTAATTTGTATAATTCAGCATACCTTTGGCAAAATTTTTATTTTGAGATTGAATATGAAATTCTTCGTTCCAATCCTTGCTATTTTTTGCATTTCTTGTAGCAACTTAAATTCGAAAGAAACTAAGAAAAGTGAGTCAGTCATTGATAGTTCCAGTAATCTGTCAATTAAATACAACCATCATTCAACTGAGGTTTCTTATGAACCTTCTGTTAAAGACACTACGCGGTATGTATATTTAACTATAGATGATGGACCATCACCTTTTAGCAGAGATATTTTGGAGATTTCCAATACAGAATCAACTAAAATGACTGTTTTTCTTGTTGGAAACAATATGTGGAGTAAAAAGTACCAACAGTATCTGGCAGAATATAGAAATAGCGCTTTAATCGATTTGGGCAATCATAGTTACTCACATGCCAAGGGTAGATATAGTCACTATTACCATGACCCAAACGCTGTATTGTTGGATTTCTATAAAAACATTGCCGAGATGCAATTACCCAATAGCCTTGCACGATTACCTGGGCGATCTTTTTGGTCTTTGGGCAATAAGGAGAACATCAATCAGGAAAGTGGCAGGAAAGCAGCAAGGCTGTTAAAAGAAAAAGGTTTTCTATTGTTCGGTTGGGATGTAGAATGGTTTTACGATCACAATACCGGTGCGCCGTTAGGTACCGCTGAAAAAGTATTTCACGAAATACAATTCAGCTTAAGAAATAATTTAACATTTGAAAAAAGTCACTGTGTAGTCTTGTTGCACGAAAGGCATTTTGTACAAAAAAGGGAGGTTTCAAAATTGATTGAACTTTGCAAAAAGGCCGGTTTTAAGTTTGAACACTTAAAAAACTATCCTGTGTCTAAGAGTCCGGAGTTAACCAGAAGAGAGATAATGCCGAAATCTAGTTAACATATCCTCTTATTTTAGCGATAATCTGTTGTTTGACAAAGGTAATATCTTCTGAGACGTCGAAATACAAAGAAAAGGCTACAACTAATCCTCCGAATAAGGTACTTTTAAACGCAATATTAAGGTACGGATTTCCTAATGTTGGGATTAAAAGACACATTAGTATCATTAGAAGGTTAATTCCTATTATTTTCACAGTATTGATCGTATAAGGCATCATTTTGAAATTGATTTGAATAAAATAGAACTTGATCAAATTGAAGCATAAGGATGAAATAAAAGTTGAAAGTGCAGCCCCGATAATCCCTAATCGAGGTATCAATAGTATATTTCCGAATATATTTAAAATTGACATCAATACGATCGCCAGCAAGTTAAAATTGTATTTTTTTGAATAAGCAATAATAATATCATTTGATCCGGTTGCCATATCAATTACACTCTTAAGTCCCACAATATAAACCACAATTATCTCGGCTATATGATCATGATTTCTTGCGGGCATTAAAGCAAATAAATCATGTATACATAATATTACCAAGCCAAAGAGAAATAAGCCCACCCAAAGTAAATTCTCCGATGATTTTTGATAGAGCTTTTGGATTTCTTCCAGATTGTTATCATTCCAAGCCTTAGCGATAATGGGTGCAGAAATTGCAGCTATTGCGGTAAGAGGTACTGCAATGTTTGAACCAATTAGTGAAGCAATTCCAAATCTTCCTGTATCGTGTAAATCACCCATTATCATACTAATCATAAAGGTGTCAAGTCGCAGTGCAAGCATAGAACTACCGCTGCCGATAGCGCCATAAAAAGCAAAGCCGGCCAAGGACCTCCATTGATTTTTAGTCAAAAAATTCCTTCGCGGAATTGTCCAGGATAAGGCTTTAATTTTACTCAAATATCCAAGAGAAAGTATTACCATTAGCGCGAAGTGTAAAAGGACGCCAATTACAAGTCCATCGAGGTCTATTAATTTCGATAGGTACAAAATAAAAATGATGGGAAAAGAAATTTTGATCAATTGATCCAAAAAAGACGGAACAATAACTTTTAGAAAATTGGATGCATATTGTCTGGCCAGTACAAAATAGCCAAATAAAATGAAAAGTGGAATAATTGTCCAGATATACCTTGCAAAAATTGTACTGTCTTTCATATGTTCTACCGGAAAAATTAAAGGCTGCAGATAGCTAAAAGAAAAAGCAAAAATTATGGAACCTAGGGCAAACATTAGCGTTAAAAGTAACCAAAGACCATTGTTTCCATTCTTTTCATTCTTGAAAACTGAAAACATTCTCACGCCGATATACCAGGCGCCTAACATAGCGAAAGGTTGTATTAAGTTTGCAGAGTCAAGCAAGAATCGGAATAGTCCGTAAGCTTTTTCATCCCTAGGGTATAAAAATATCGTGCTGATTGAGCCGATGCCTACACCCAGATAATTGACAATACTGAATCCTATTGCTTGTTTTTTTATAATACCCATTGTAAATTGTACGAAAATATTTCCCTAATGTTATTTCATTTTGAGTCAAAAAAAATTGTCAATTTTGCACAACGATTTAGAAGACTTATTTCGGTATTTAATATTGAATTTTTAAAAATTGTTCAATTTTCGTGAAGAAAATTTAATTGATTTCCCGTAATAAATTTCCAGATGAAAGAAAGTAATCAATTTACTAGTGTGCCTTTTACGATAAATAATTTGGACGTGTATCATGTCCGAAATGGAATTCTAAATTCCCTAAAAGCCAGTATTACTTTATTCAATAATAACTTTCTGGACGTTGGTTGTGGTAATAAACCTTATAAAAAAATGATAATGGCCAGTTCTACAGTTACAAATTATATCGGCCTGGACCTTGAAGACGCTCGAGATTATGGAACAGAAAAGGCTGACATTTTTTGGACATCAGACGGTTTAATCCCCTTAGAAGCAATGAGTGTTCAATCTGCCATGGCTACTGAGGTTTTGGAACATTGTCCAGATCCTCAATCCATAATTAATGAGGTTTTTAGAGTTCTCGATCAAAATGGGATATTTTTTATCACTGTTCCTTTCATCTGGAATTTGCATGAAGTTCCACATGATGAGTACAGGTATACCCCTTTTTCATTAGAAAGAATATTGAAAAATGCAGGTTTTTCCAGTATAGTAGTAAAAGCACACGGAGGTTGGAACGCTTCTTTAGGATTGATGCTTTCTCTTTGGTGCCGAAGATACTGGAAAAACAACTATTTAAAATTTATTTTTTCCTTAATTTGTTATCCGATAATTGGAGTTCTTTATACATTTGATACTCCACCATTGAATTTTAAAGAAGGTGTGATGATAACCGGTTTATCTATAATTGCAAAAAAGTGAAATGATGAAAATATTAATGTTTTGCAAGGTATTTGCAAATCCAACTTTAACTTTTATATACAATGAAATTGAATATTTAAGAGAAAATGGTCATGATGTAATGATACTTACAATGGAGCGTAAAAATGAGCTAATTTTCCCTCATAATAACATTATAATATTGCAAGAATACAATAATATTGAAAGAAGAATTAGACATATTCTTCAAAGCAATGATATTGCTTACGGATTTATTGATAAAAAAATATACACTAGACTTCAAAAAATCATTTTTAATTTTAAACCGGATGTGATTCATTGTCATTTTGGATTTGATTCATGGTTTCTATTACTAAATTGCAATCCTTCAAAAATTCCAATCCTTTTTACTTTACATGGGTTTGATGTTTCACACAAATTGAATTCAGCACGATATCGTAATACACTTAAGAATGTTTTTGATAGAAATGACATTTTTCCTATTTTTATTTCAAATTTTGCATTTCAAAGCATTCAAAATAAATTTGGTCAATTAAGAAAATCGAAAGTTTTATTTTGTGGAATTGATATTGAAATTTTTCGACGAACGAATTATAATTTATCAAAAAGGACATTTGTTTTTCTTCAAATTTCATCTTTTGCCGAGAAAAAAGGGCACAAATACACTATTCAAGCTTTTTACAATTTTTTAAAATTTTCAAAAAGAAATGTTAAATTGATATTAGCTGGTGATGGCGCAGAAAGACATAGTATTGTAAATCAAATTAAATTACTAGCAATTGATAATTATGTAAAATTCGTAGGAATTGTTGATCGTCTAGAAGCATCTTCACTAATGAACGATGCTCACGCATTTTTACATCATAGTGTAACCAGTTCTATAGGTGATAAAGAAGGAATACCAACAGCTATTATGGAAGCAATGGCGATGGAATTACCCATAATTTCGACTTTTCATGCTGGTATACCTGAGTTGGTTGAAGATGGAGTTAACGGACTTCTTGTCAACGAAAGAGATGTCGATGCATATGCAGAAGCCATGAATAAAATTCTGACTTGGGACTATTTACCGCAAAACAGAGCTAAAATTGAAGCATATTTTGAAAAAGAAAAACATGGAAAACTATTGGTTCAATACTACGAAGATGCCATTCATGAAATGAAAAAACAAGACATTTGATTATCTCAAAAGGGAAATTCCACCTTTAAATACTTTGACAGAACCATCTTTAAAGCGGACTTTTGCTTGCCACGGATAAACACCTGACTGCATAAGTTCACCCCTAGAATAGCCGTCCCAACCAATGTTTAAATCGTTGGTAATAAAATTTTCAGCAAGAAATAGCAAATCTCCCCATTTATCAAATATCCGGAATGAAATTATTTCAGCTCCCTTACTGCCAAAAATATACAACATATCATTTTCACCATCGTTGTTGGGGGAAAAACCGGTCGGTACAAAGATTTCGTTTTTATGGTTTACTTTAATATGAGTTGAAGTATAATTTGTACAGCCTAAGGAATCTGTTACAATGACTGTAAATGTTGACGAGATTTTGGGGTAAACAGTAGGATTACTACAATTGTTGCAACTCATTACAAGTGGTTCTCCTGGTAGCCAATTAAAATTTAATGCGCCCCGCGCATTTTGATAAATCAAACTGATAGAGATTGAATCACCATATATGATACTGGTATCTGGACTTACAGTTAATAATAGAGGTTTTGGCTCCAAAATGACCACTTCCGCACTTGCTGTACAACTATTGGAATCTCTAATTGACACAACATAACTGCCGGACTTTAGTCTTGAAAATTTTCTATTGTCTGTATAGTTTTCTTTGTCAATTTGATACAAAAATGGCGCTTTGCCGCCACCTGGAATTATTTCTATTTCAGCAGTAGCACTGCCACTGCATCTAATAGGTTTCAGTGTATGTAATATAAAAAGTGAATCAGCGCTTTTTACTTCGGTATTACCCAGAATAACACAACCTTTTGAATCACTTACTGTACAGCTGTACCAGCCTGGATTTAAATCATTTATTTTTGCAGTAGTATCTACTGTATTCCAAACATATAAAAATGGTGGTGTGCCTCCAACGATTTCAGTTTCAACTTTTCCGGAGGAGGTTTTTATGCATTGCTGTGTTTTTGTTCTCAAAAATAATTTAAAACCTGCATTCCTACTAATCGTATAATCAGCGCTAGAAATACATCTATGGCCATCAACGACAGTCAAACTATATTGACCTTCTTTTAAACTCGTTATTGAAGCACTCGTTTCTCCTGTAGACCATAAATACTGGTAGGGTAGTGTACCCCCACGTACTGAGACATTTATGCTTCCATCACTTATTGAATTGCATGACAAATTCTGCGTACTAGCTGTGATTAAAAGACTATCAGGTTCATCAATAAAAAAGGAGTCTCTAATTGAACATGAATTCAAATCACTCACAGTAACAATGTACATTCCCGCTTTTAAATTCAGTATCGAATCTTGAAATTGACCATTTGACCAAAAGTAGTTTAAACGACCCGTTCCACCAGTTGCATTTATTTTGATTGCTCCATCTTGTAGTTGATTACAAGAAACATTTGTAATTTTACTACTTGAAATGCTTAATTGACTGGGTTCTAAAATTACAACAGAGTCTATAACTTCGCACTTATTTGCATCCGTAACCGTTAATGAGTATTTACCTGCAACAAGGTTGTTAATAACATTAGTTGAATCTCCGTTGTTCCAACGATAAGTATAAGGTTGCTGTCCTCCACTCAAATCTATTTTAATTGATGCATTTTTATCATCTTTGCACTTTAAACTATTTACAGATTTAAGCAAAGAAAAATTTGGAGCTGAGCCGACACTAACATCAGCAGTTGCACTGCAACCGTTGATATCAGTTGCAGTAACAGTATAATCGCTTGGGCTTAAGTAAATTACCTTTGGACCTGGCTGTAGTCCTTTAGTTGTATTCCATAAAAAAGTGAATGGCGCAGTACCTCCTGAAATCACCGAAACTTTCGCTTTTCCATCCTGGGTGTTAAAGCAGGATGTTGAATAAACAACTGCTTTTAACTCGATGGGTTTTGGGTTTTGAACTTCAAGTGAATCTAATATCTGACATGAATTTTGGTCAGAAACTGTCAAAAAGTACTTACCTGCTTTTAAATTTGAAATCTGCGCTGTTTTCTCTCCTGTGGTCCAAATAATGCTGTACGGTGCAATTCCTCCCTCTATTTTAACTTCAGCTTTTCCATCAGTTGTTTGGTGACAACTTCCGGAAAATACTTTTGTGGTAACTAACAAATGTTTGGGTTCGATAATCTCCACTTCAACCCTGGCAGGACAACCTGAAAAATCCTTAATCAATATTTCGTGAATCCCTGCAGACAAGCTGTCAAAAAAACCTGCAGTGTTTTCATTTGACCCTAAAGAAAAACTGAAGGGTGGACTCCCGCCTGATTTGACCCGAAGTTGTACTTGCCCATCTTTTTTACCGAAACAACTGATGTTTTTAACTAATAAGATGTCAGGAAAAACTGTAGTACATGGCAAAGTAGTACAAGTTTTACTAGTTGATTTAGCAGAACATTTACCTCCAGTTCCACGAACATTAATTGTATTTGAAGTTCCCGGGGCGATATTATTAATTGAAAATATTAGATTCGCACCCACACTTTGCCAATTTCCATTGTTAAGTTGAACTTCATAGTTACTGATTTCAAGTGATTGCAACCATGAATAAGTGACCGAACTGTGCGTTGAGACAGCACATACAACAGAAGGTGCAGGCAATGAATCTGCTACTGTAATTGTCGATTTATCAACTATCTTACAGCCATATATATCTTCTATTTCAACAATTTGCACATTGCTGTTTTTGGGTTTAGTAGAGACAATCGGACAATCCGAACAAGAAAGATCTTTTGCGTCAATCCAATTGTAAGAAAAACTATAATTTGATTTAAATGAAATATTCCAATTCAATGCGATCCCGTCTAAACCTGCCTGATCATCAACAAGCAATAACTTCCAGACTCCATTTACCGGATTATTGTTGCTAGATACCAAATTTTGAAAATTTTCTTCAGGTTGCCAGTTTCCATTGAATGGTGCTACACCTGCAACAATGCTGTTGTTTGCCGAGGGAGTAAAACAGGTATTATTATAATTGTCACCGCTTCCTCCATTATCGCTGGTTAAAGAAATGAACTGACCATTAGGCGCAACCAGAAAAATATCGACATCATCTATCCAAGGATGTTGCACATTAATACATACCGATTCCAACATTTCCGGTGTAAATTGCAATGGGGATACATTAGAAACCAAAATTGGAAGGACAGTTGCTGCTGCTCCACTGTTAGAGAGCACTGTATTGATTGGTGTATTTTGCAGGTTCTCAAACTTCTTACCAGGCGGAATTGCTAAATTTACTGTTGCATCCAAAACAATCTCTTGCCCTTTGCAAATAGTGGAATCCAGAAGTGTTTTTCTTGGCACAGTAACAAAATCATTGTCTTTTACAAAAATCCACACGGTATCTCTGTCGCAATTATCTTTTTGGATATCAAATCCAACTGATTCTATACCTTCGATTACTCCATCATCCAGAGCTTCTATTTGCACCTTTAAAATACTATCTCCCGCTGCAATGAAATAGTTGGTTGGGATTCGCTTGATGTCTAAACCATTAATTGCATTTCCGATTATAGCGCAATTGATTGGAGTATCTTTCTCTGCTTTTTTGGGTAATCGGAAAGTAATACTTCCCGCTGAACAACCTTCAACAATATGATTGTCTTGAGAAACAGTAAAACTTTCTACTTGTACAGCAGCGGTACCAAAACTCTTTGCTTCTAAAAAAACACCTGAATCATAACTAGCGTCACCAACATCAGCTACAATTAATTTTATCGTATATATCTGACAAGGTTGGACAATTGCTTGTGCGGTGAATACATCCAGAAAACCATCATAAACAGGTTGCACATTAGTTTTATCATTGTTGTGATAGAATTGAGGATACTTTGGAGGGCAATTTGCTGAACCTTTTCCTAAGTTAATATTGTTGATGGTCACGGGTAGATTCGTACCAGGAATCAGAGCAATATTTTGACCTTTATTTTCATATGGTCCAATAATACTAGGGCCACTGATAAAAAAACCAAATACATCATTGTATTTGTCGCAGACAAACTCAGGATATTCTTCTGAAGCGAAAACATACCTAAACCTTAATGTATCTGCGGAAGGAATAAATCTAATTGTATATTTGGAAAGATTGGTACTTTTTTGGGTTCCTCCGGAAATTGAATTTAAAATTACATTAATATCTGGGTCATTTATATTGACCTTATTATCGTTGCTTGCAATTTGAATGCCATCTGCATCTATCCCATATTTTCTGGAAGCACCGGTTCCAGTGGAAGCAGCAAAGCCATTGGTCAGTACTATACCTTTCTGTATACCAATTTTTGAGCTCGCATTGTTAAAATAACCTACACCAACAGCCGCACCCTCATATTTAACATCTAATACTTCGATGCCTTCCCCTAAAAAATAATTGGTGATCAGATTCTCTGGTGTGAACGGAGGAACCGTTGCGTCGTTCACTTCAATTTGAGCAACACAAATGATGGTATTTAACAACAAAAAAAATACAATGATTAAAAATCTATGCATTGACACAGAGGTTTACCTTGGCAATTAGAAAATTACAATATTTTAAGAAAACAAGATTATTGCAGCGCTATCTATTACTCGAGCCCCTTAACCAGTAAGTTGAGTTGACCTTTTGCATTAATTGCGATCCGAATTGAGTTTGACGTTAGAATTAATTTTTCTATATCAAGCGCTCCTAATTGACCTTGCATACTGACACCCGTTGCCAATTGATAATTTTTAAGCCCATCGGCAATAGTAATTCTCATATAATCCAATTTTTCGCCAACTGGAATCTTTAAATTGTTCTCCATCATTTTAACTAATCCCTTATGAAAAAGCCAGTTAGCACTTTTTGCGAAAAAGTTTTTTGTATTTAGTTCAAAATCCATACCACTAAGCGCAATCTCTCGTTTGACAGGATCATAGACCGGTGAGCCCTTTAGGTACAAACTGCCTTTAAAGTCACCAGACATTTTGGTATCAATGATCATTTTATCATTCTGGCCAAAGAGCCGTATATCTTCAATAACGATCGTTTTACCTGATTGTGAAAATTTTTGCCCCTTCATAGTTGACATCAAAATCGAATCAATTTCGGAATAGGGTACATCGATGTGCACATTAATCAAGAAGTCATTCTTATCTAAATTTAAAGATCCAGAAGACAAAGCCGGTAATGGTGTATTATTGCGAAAAGTAGGTTGCTTTCCGATAAGTACTTCGGTTATCGCATCAAGACTAATATTTGTTTGCAAAACATTGTCTTTTGTATAGAGCGGAGTCATAGAAATACTCTTAGGAGTGACTTTCATCCAGGCTTTGTAATCCTGCGATAACATGGCAGGGCTTTGGATTGAATTCCAAGCATTAGAAACCAGTGTTTTAAAATCAAAAGATTCTTTTACCTGTTTATCAATCAACTGACCAAGAAGGTACTTATTTTTTTCAATCGCGAAATTAGCAATTGAAGTAACCGGTATGCCCCAGCCGGTGTTGAGCGTTGGTTTTTGGATCCAGTCATATGTTTCAACGACAGTGTATGTCTCAATGTTCCAATCCGGCTTAATCGAGAAAACAGTTTTGAATTTTAAGGCAATTTCGCCTGTCGCTTCAGCCTCTGTGAAGCCCAGATTTTTCTTAAACCAAATGCTAACAGGTACCCTGTAGTATAAATTGTTCATTCCGTCAAACCAAACATTAATCCAGTTTGACTTCACTACTTTCAGCATTATTCCATCACCATCTGCATAATTGTAATCTTCATACAAAGTACCGCTTATTCTGTTGTTTACGGTGCGTTCAAGTTCGTAGGCTTCTATTTTGACGGGAATATTAACATTTGATACGTTCAACATTTCAGTTTCAGTAGAATAAATTTCTACAGGTTTCGTTGGCTCTGCAGTTTGAGCAAAGCCGCTTATATTCATTAAAATGAAAAGAAAAATATATATGTCTGATCGTAGTATAAACATTTTGAGGGTAATTTTTTCGATTTGCGAATTGTTTAAAACAAACGCAAAAACACAAAATTAGTTGTCCCAAAATTACTTATAGCAGTAATATAATCTAATTCACTATCTACTTTAATTTTTGGTATTCAACAGCTATTTTTGCAGCTAACGCTGCATTATTGAGAATTAAAGCGATATTAGCTTCCAAACTTCGACTATTAGTTCTACTTTCAATTTCTGAGAGCAAAAATGGGGTAACACTTTTCCCCTTTATTCCTAGATGTTTTGCACGCTCAAGGGCCAGCTCAATTGTCCTGTCTACGTTAGTTTTATCAAGACTGTAAACATCTGGAATCGGATTTGCAATAACGAGTCCGCCATTTAATTCGGGACTCAACCATTTATTATGCATGATAGAGGCAATCTCTAATTCGGAATTAATACAATAATCGACTTTTAATCCACTTTTTTGTGTATAGAATGCCGGAAATTCGTCTGTTTTAAATCCGATTACAGGTACTCCAAACGTTTCAAGATATTCCAATGTTAACTCAAGATCCAAAATTGATTTTGCTCCCGCGCACACTACGGCAACATTGGTTCTCGCTAATTCCTGCAAATCGGCGGAAATATCAAATGACTTAGTAGCCTCTCTATGAACACCCCCGATTCCGCCTGTTGCGAAAATCGATATTCCTGCCATTTGCGCGACAATCATCGTTGCAGCGACCGTAGTAGCTCCGTTTTTACGTTGTGCTTGCAAAATGGGAATATCTCTTCTACTTGCCTTGATGGCTTCCTTTCCCAGTTTGCCAAACGCCTCAATCTCATCGGCATTCAGTCCTGCTCGCAGGGTACCGTTGATTATTGCAATTGTTGCAGGCACAGCTCCGTTTTTACGGACTATTTCTTCCACTTGCAACGCAGTTTTTACGTTTTGTGGATAAGGCATTCCATGAGATATTATAGTTGATTCAAGAGCGACAATTGCATTATTTTCCAATTTAGCCCTTTTAACCTCTTCTGAAAAAACAACCATATTTATACCTTTATAACTTTTAATAACCGGCTATGTGGTCCAATCTTTATTTTTACAAAATAAATGGCAGGGGACAGAATCGAATCAAATTTCCATAACAAATTAGATGTCCCGGCTTGCATATTTGTAATGTTCCTTTTTTCTATCGACTGACCGACCGTATTATATAATTCTAACTCAATATCCGCACTCTCACTCAAATTTACCTCAATCTTCAGGTAGTTTTCAAAAGGGTTTGGAAAAGCAACTATTCCCTTAAGATCTTCAGTAATTTCGCTATTATTTACTGTACAATAACTTTTCATAGAGAATTGTTTTGAAAATTCGCTTTGTTCATTTTGACAAATTGTCTTCATTTTCAGCTCATATTCGGAACAATTCTCGGTTTTAAAATTAAATTCTTCTTTCAGAACAACCGATTGCTCCCATTGTACATTTCCCTTCTTCCGATAGTTGATTTCGTAACCTACTGCGGTTGAAACTGTGTCCCATTTTACAAGAATTGAATTGGGTGTTACTGCAAATGATACAACATCAATACTTTTACAGGCTTCATACCCCGGTTCAATTACAATGCAATAATCTTCAAATTCTCCAAAGAAAGTGGAAAAAAGTGATTGGTTACCACAAGGCAAAAAAGGAACGATACTATCATTTGCTAAAATAGTTCTCATTCCGATTCGCATTCTGCAAATACCGGTTTTAGCTGACCAAGGTATACTGATAGTACCATATTCAGTGGTATCAATCACTGATTTACCTTTATCGAACACGAGCTCGGTGTCATAATCGAATTTTCCATCTTGATTGTAATCCATCCAAATTCTAAAATGCACATCAGTAGGACTCAAATTATATGCTGGTGTCAACTCAATGGGATAAGTTTGACCCCTGCCAAGTGTAGTAGTTTTCGTCGGATATTCGGAAAATCCATCGGTAGAAGCGCCTGTTGTATTTGACAATGTATTGAACTTTACTTTTCTTATCCATTCAAATGAGGAAATGGCTTTGGGAGTACAATAGCTGAAATCTGTGCAAGCACCACAACCTTTTGTTTTCACTATTAAAGGAGCGCCAAATAAGAAATTCGTAACTTTTGTAGTATCACACACTGCGCGGATTTGGAAGTCATAGGAAGTGCATGCATCCAAATCTCCAATTAATGCATTTGGCGCATAGTAGTGAAGCGTATCCCATGAATTGCCTTTGTAAATCCTAATGTCATATCGTTGAGAACCTAAGACGGATGTCCACCCCAGGGAAATTGTATTGGCTTGGATATCATTTATTTGCAAATCAGGAACTTCACAGCATCCCATTGTGCTAAATTTTCTGATAGGACTGTCAAGCGAGTCTGAATTACAAAAATACCGCAAATAGTAATCATATTCTGTGCATTTACTTAGACCTTTAAATATGAACGGGCTGAAGATATTTTTATCCACTTTCCAGATCAAGTCGGCATTTTTTTTATGAAAAAGTTCAATCCGCTGGATATCTGGTAGCAACTGGTACTTTAGTACAGCTTCTTTGTCTGTAATTTTTTCTACTTCTACTTCGAGCGGCTGTATGCATTTGCCTGTAAGTTGATTGATTTGGTTTAGGGCTGCAAATAAATTAATTCGGCCACCGCTAGCATTTTGGTCTGCTAAAGAAGGATTTTTGTCAACACTTTCCAAGATTGCTTTTCTTGCAAACAAGGGTGCTTGTGCAGGAAATGTTTTAGAAATTTCAACCAACTTATTAGGCGAAGAATACAAAAGTGCAATCGCACCAGCAACTATAGGGGCTGCGAATGAAGTGCCGGTATCGAATTTATAGCTATTATTAATTCCTGTCGAAAGAATTCCAACTCCCGGTGCTGCCAGATCAATATTGACTTTTCCAAATCCTGAAGAACTATTAACGTCTGAATTATTAGAAGATTGAACTGAGATTAAGTACTGACTTGGGCAAGTTGTAGGCAGGTCGCCTTTAATGTCTACATTTATCTTATTGTTGGTAGTAGCGCCGCAATTTAATACACCATGCACACCTAAGGTGTCATAAAAATTGCACCAAATAGGAGAGTCCTCCGGTTTTGCTTCATCGGCGCCCCATGATGCATTTGTAGCTACAACATATGCACCCTTTGCCCCTTTTGTCTGATTATACAATTTTCTCATTTTAAGAATGTAAGCATACGCTGCAATAACATTCACTTCAGAATTGTCAATGAGCCAGGAGGAGTTATTTGCTCTAACCGTCATTATTTTAACATTCCAGTTGACTCCGGTGACTCCCTTTCCATTATTTCCTTTTGCTCCAATTAAACCAGAAACCTTTACGCCGTGATCATTGCTTGTTGCGGATTGTGTATTGTCATTTTTTTCTTGAACGTTCCATCCGCGATAGTCATCAATGTAGCCATTACCATCATCATCTATGTTATTATTTGGAACTTCGTGGATATTGTACCAGATATTGTCTTTTAAGTCCTCGTGATTCAAATCAATTCCACTGTCGATTACTGCTACTACAATGGTATCTCCTGTGGGCGTTAGTCCGCCCGTACTTATATTCCATGCCAACTCCGCTTTGGTATCAGCTCCGATAGTTCCCCCATTCTGGCCTGAATTTTTCCATTGCCACTGTGCAGCATACTGGGGATCATTTGGGATGTTTCTTTCTTTTAAGTAATGGTTGAATTGGGCAAGCCTCACTTCAGGTGTCATCCGCAATGTGTGCAAAACATCTGAATCTTTGTATCGAATCGGATCATATTTTAGCAAATAGAGATTCAACTCAGATGAAATTACTGTGATTACAATTTTATCACGAGCGGAATCCGATCGAGACATAAATCGCTTGAGTACCGATTCAGGTTGTGTCCCCACCGAAAGGCTTACAATGCATTCACCTGGAACAAAATCAATCGACCTCTGTGAATGTGATACTGAGCAAAGCAACAAAAAGAGGAGCTTAAATAAATATTTCATCAATACTATTTTATTTTATTGAATAACGTAGCCAAATCTATGGTAATTCTGGGAAACACAAAAATGATAAAAATTTGACATGTAAAAAAAAATTACCCCAACAACTGTCGGGGTAATCCTTAAAAACAAAAACTATGAAAACCTTGATCTTTATTCGAAAATATACTGAAAAGGAAATTACAATCCTTTTTATCTATTACAAAGATAATGAACTTTAAAATAAAAAGCAATTGCTTTGGTTTGTTTTTTTAATTAATTTTTCTTAAACGAATAAGAATAATTTCCAGGTTTACCAAGATTTAACGTAACAGTATAGTTTCCGTCCTTTGCAATTTTAATATTTGCTTCATTGAAATCTAAAGCACCATCTGGAGGAACACTGCCATCTTTGGTCCCATCGCCGTAATTGATATCCCAGGCACCGTTCGCGCGGAATTTCATTTCTTTTCCGCCTATCAGGTCTAATGTTACTGTCCATATTTTTTTCGCAGGATCATAGGTCATTGCCTTATCATTATCCCAGCCACCAGTTGCGGCTGTTGCGTCACCAATGACGGACCATACTGTTTTTGTTACGCTATAGGTCATCTTGGTAGTATCTGCAACATTTGCAATTATCCTGTAATAGCCAGCATCTGCAACTTTGATATTGTCACCTTTGACTTTCAACTTACCTGCCTTACTGCCATCATCTCCCCAGTCTTTGTCCCAGGTCGGCAATGGTGTAAATTTAAATTCGGTATCTTTATCAGGAAAATTGATGTAACCTTCATAGATATCGTCATAGTTGACAGCAGCTAAGCGCTCTGCTTTGTCCGGTGACCATCCTTGATAGCTACCCGGAACGTAGATTTCAGGATACTCTTGAACTACATAATAGGGTACAACCGCAAACGAAATTGTATTAGAATAAACAGAACTTACTGAACTTGAAAGATCAGATTTTATTCTCGCTTCGAATTCATTGCTTACTCCTGCGACAGCTGAAAGTTTTTCCAATACGAATTTGTTGAGCTCCTTAACTGTATATGATTTAATCAATGCATTGCCTAGCGTAGTTTCATTTGGTGTTTTGAAACCATTACCTTTTTTATCTACTTGCAGTTTGTAAATCGGTCCTGCGTTAAAGCCGTAATCGGCAGCATTGAAGGAAAAGGTGAGCGCGTTTTTATTATTATCAGCTTCAATAAGAGTCACGGACGCAGCGGACACGGATAATGTCGGAACTTTTGTTTTCGCCGAATCAAATACAACCTGATCCTCTTCTTTTTTGCAAGAGCTAATTAGTAATGTTGCAATAACTAAATAAGAAATATTTAGAACTATTTTTTTCATAATATATTATGTTTATTTTACAATAATAGATTCTTTTAATTATAACCGTCGTTCTGTTTTAAATTCTTGTTTGAAGCTAAATCATCAGCAGGAATAGGGTAGAGATTCATGTGGTCACCTACAGCTTTACCTTCCTTAGCATTTCCTTTCCAAGGCCACAAATAAGTTCCTGTAGTAAATTTATTAAAACGAATTAAATCGGTCCTTCTTTGTGCTTCCCAGTATAACTCACGTGCGCGTTCGTCAAGAATAAAGTCCAGATTTAGATCTTTATCGGCGATTGTTGTTGCACTCGACCGAGTTTTTAACAAATTTACGTAATTAAGCGCTGTTGCACGATCACCACCGCTACCTCCTCTCAATACTGCTTCAGCATAAACCAAATAAAAATCAGCTAATCGCAGCAAAGGGAAATCCGTGTCAGGATGTGTGCCGGTAGGATCTGAACCAACCTTACCAGTCGAGGTGACATTTTTAAACTTTTTAATAGCATAACCATCTTTAAAAGTAAACATATCTTCTATTTCACGATTTTGCCCATCCGTGTGAAAATTTGCTCGCAAGTCACCTTTTCTATTAATGTCGATCTCATCAAATTTAGTTACAAATGCACTTGTCGTTCTTAAACCGCCCCAGCCACCTTTAACACCAAACTCTGCACTACTCATGCTTCCACCAATTGGGGCGTTTACCATGAATGTAGTACCTCCCCAGGTTCTGGTATTCAATCCATCAGACTGAATACTGAATATGATCTCCTTAGAAGTGTTATTGTCTGCCATAAAGAGCGTTTCATATTTTGCATTCAAAATATATCCTGCATCAATAACCTTTTTCGAATAGGTAATCGCTTCAGTGTACTTTTTCTGTGCAATGTAAACCTCACTGTTTAAGTACAATTTAGCCAATAAAGCCCACGCACATGCTTTGTCTGCCCTGCCATAAACTGCCCTTGGTGCATTCAAATCTCCGTCAATGGCTTTTAATTCTGACTCAACATAATTGTAGATAAATGCTCTGTCTTTTTGAATTGGGAAAAATGATCCTGGTGCATCAGCTTCTGTAACAAAGGGTACATTGCCATAAAAATCCATAGCATGATAATAGCTCAACGCCCGAAGGAATCTTGCTTCTGCTCTGAATGCTTTTATATCGTTCGCTAATGCAGCCACAACACCTCTGTCTTTCAATTTTTCATCCGTTGTTTCTCTGATGAATTCATTGCACAGTGTGATTTGATAATATACACGTGCAAAGAAAGTGCGGATAAATTCATTACTTGGCGTCCAGGTCATTGTATGAAAATCTGGCAAAGTACCATCTCTCCATCCACAAACTGCTTCGTCTGTCGGTAATTCTTGCAGTTTCCAATACAATCTAGCGTATTGTGAAAACCCCTCATCCAATCCAGCCAAATCGGCTTTCCCGGATGGTCCTTGTTGGCCTGAGGTCGCAAGACCTGAATAAAGTTTAGCAAGTACCTTGATGTAATTTGAAGGATCTTTGTAAACGGCAGCTGAAGTAACTTCTATGGTTGGCTCCTGATTGAGGTCCTTCAAGCACGAGGATAAAGTAAATACCACAAAAAGCATTAGAAAGCTTATTGAAAATTTATATGTTTTTTTCATATTATAGATCTATTTTTATTCATTATTTATAACTATTATTATTAAAATCCAAGATTTACACCCAAAGCAAAAGTACGGGCACGTGGATATAAATCGTTATCGATACCACTAAATACTTCCGGATCAAGGCCTCTGTATTTGGTGATTACAAATGCATTCTGAATATTAAAATTCAAAGCAAGATTAACTTTAGAATTTCCTAATTTTCCAACATTGTATCCTAAAAAGAAATTATCCATTCTCAAGAATGAAGCATTTTCAACATAGTAGTCAGACTTAGTATTAACCGGACTGATATTTTTAAAATTAGTAACCTCAGCATTACGGTGTACATTAGAAAGGAAACCATCTGCCGTCGAAATCTGATCATATACTCCTCTGTTAGAGAAAACGTTGTTGTACATGTAATTTCCAACATTTCCTCTCATTGTAAAACCGCAATTGAACTTATCATAGCTAAATTGACTGCTGATACCCAAGAAATATTTTGCATTGGGTGAATTGTAATAATAACGGTCATCCACATCAATTTTACCATCATTGTTTAGATCAGCGAAAACACCTTCGATAGGATTACCTTTAGTGTCGTACACTTGCTTGTAGACAAGGAATGTATTTCTTGGATTGCCAACCACATTGATCTGTATATTATTTCCAACGCCACCTGCAATACCACCTACTTCGATACCTGTGGCACGGCTGTCTACTAGTTTTGAAAGCGAGTTGATCTCATTAATATTTCTTGTAATGTTGAAACCTACGGTCCAATTGGTCTTATCCGTATTGATTGCATTTAGATTCAAAACAAATTCAACACCCTTGTTGGTTAATGAACCCACATTGGTAATAATTCTATTTTTCAAATTAGAACCTGCAGGTACTGCAATTTCACCTAGTAAATTAGAGGTTTTTCTCTCGTAGAAATCAATCGAACCAAAAATCTTTCCATTTAGGAAGCCGTAGTCTAGTGCAAGATTGGTCGTTGCTGTGCTTTCCCATTTCAGATCTTGGTCGTAAGCTTCTGGTCGAAGAGTTTTTGTGAACTTATCTCCAAATTGATAAGAAGCAGTTGTTTCACTTTCAGTATAATTTGCCAAGTAACAATATACACAATTGACATCTTGTTGACCAGTAGTACCATAACCTACACGCAATTTCAGATCTGAAAACAAATTCATATTTTTTATGAATTTTTCCTCACCAATACGCCAAGCAAAAGCACCTGAAAGGAAATTTCCCCATCTTTTTTCAGGTGAGAAACGAGATGAAGCATCAGCACGATACGTACCTGTAAAAATATATTTTTCATTAATATTGTAAATTGCTCTTGAGAAGAAAGAAACTAGTACGTTCGTGCTGGTATCAGGAAAAGTGCGACGAATAATTTCAGGACTTAAGTCTTTGTCGTAACCTCTGCTTTTATTATCAAAACTCTGATAAGAGTGACCAGCAGTTAGATCCAATCTACCTGGGCCGATTGTTTTATTGTAGTTCAAGTAGAATTCCATTAGCTTGTTGACCTTATTCTGCCAATATTCACCTACATAACCTCCTTGATTAATTCCTGCTGCTGAAACTACCGGTGTGGCCTTGTCGCCTTTAGAGTTTGTCAAATCAAGACCTACATTTAAATTTGCTCTTAAGCCTTTGACGAAAGGAATTGCATAATCCAGTTGGATATTTCCAATCTGGCGCAATACCTTGCTATCGTCTTTTTTTAGATCTAATAACGCTACTGGATTTCTTGGAGATAAATTATTCGGAATATTGCCCTTTCTCCATTCAAAATAACCACCCATTGCACTATTTTCAACATCGTAGATTGGTTGAGTCGGATCAAAATTGACAGCATTAGAAATCGCACCTTTGTCTGCAAATTTGTTAGCTACATGAGCTACCTTATAGTTCACATCTACCTTCAATGAGTTGTTAAAGAGTTTCGGACTCAAATTGACAGAACCTCCATTTCTCAACATACTACTATTCTTCAAAATACCATTTTGGTTTAGTAAGTTGTAAGATAAACGGTATGGCAGCTGATTGTTTAAGCTTCCGCTTACGCTGAAGTTGTTGTCATGGCTGATTGCGGTTCTGTAAATGGCATCTTGCCAGTCGGTATTTTCTTTTCCCAGCAGCAATTTTTGTGAAGCAGTACCTTTAGCGTTGACAAGTTCACGGTATTCATCGCCGGTAAAAATATCTACTTTTTTTGTTAGATTGGCAGCTGAAACCAAAGTACTTACATTAAAGACAGGTTTTCCACCCTGACCCTTTTTGGTTACAATCATGATTACTCCATTAGCTGCTCTGGAACCATAAATTGCAGTTGCTGACGCATCTTTCAAGACGGTTACAGATTCAATATCCGCCGGGTTGAACATACTAAGTGGATTCGCCGCACCATTTACATTTGAAGAACCATCCGGTTTAAGTGCACTTTCGATCGGAACGCCGTCGATTACAATCAATGGCTCATTATTGGCATTTAATGAAGATCCTCCGCGTATTCGAATGGTTGATCCTTCACCGGGACGCCCTCCATTTGAAACCACTTGAATACCTGCGACTTTACCCGAAATTAATTGCTCAGGCGATTGAACTGCACCTTTTACGAAATTTTCAGAAGTAATCGAGGTGATTGAACCGGTAAGATCTTTTCTCTTTTGTGTTCCATAACCGATGGTTACGAATTCTTCTAATGCGGTACCGGCGACAAGAGTGATATCAATCACGTTTGACACCCCAATTGTTACAGTCTGAGCAGAGTAACCAGTGTAACTGAACTCCAGCTGAGTAGCCCCTGCAGGAACTTGAAGAGAATAATTGCCATCAAGATCAGATACTGCTCCTGTTCCTGTACCGCTTACTTTTACGTTTGCTCCAATTAGCGCTTCTCCATTTTCTTTATCTGAAATTTTTCCACTGATTGTGCGTTGTGCATATGCAGTGGTTCCAAACAAAAATAAAGAAACAATAAGAATCAAACTTTTTAAGTCAATGTTTAGTTTCATAAAGTTTAATTTTTTGTTAATGAATCAATATAAATAATCACAAATATAGTTTAATGATTAAAAAATATTGAATTTTGCATTAATTTTTTGAACATTTATTAAATATTGCAATTTCCTTGGTATTGCATTATTAATTCTTCTTTCTCTATGTATTTATGGTTTAATCGTTTGAAGTTTTTTTTGATTTTTTTTGCTTTTCCTTTTTTTTGTTATTCGCAAAAATCAGAAGGATTTCATTTTGATTTTCATACTAACGATCACAGCAAGAATCCATCATTTGCCGAATTCTATGCCGACCTAAAAAATGAAATAAGCAGATATCCTTCTACTGAGCATTTTCTTACCGATCTCATGATTACACGAATTCGAAAATTGTACTACAACAGTCCATCTTTTGATCGTTATTTGATCAAAGGGTTGGATAGCGTCGTAGTTACAAATACAATTAATGAAGAAAAAATTAGGAATGGCAGTGAACGGACATTGGATACATCAACAGGATTTTCGATTAAAATTGATGACAGCATTACTTCACCAAAAGATAGCTCCGGAAAAATCGTTAAATTGAGAACAAATTTGGAGAGTTCGCAAGAAGTGAGCATTGATAGTTGTACAGTGGTGGATATCGGACATGTATTTTGCGGATTGGATGCTGCCAGGCATCGGTCATCAGTTCATTTTCCTTTTCCTTTCCGTTTTATAAGGATCAACAACAATCATGATGCAATTACGTGGGTTGGTGATTTGGGTAGTATCGTATCAGAAGTATATTACAAGGAAAAAGCAATCAAACGTAAACTTACGAACAGTGAATTGCAAAACCTAATAAATGAGTACGCGTCACCTGCTGACAATCAAGGAAATATTGATTCCTATGTGTTGGATTATCGTCGAAAAGCATGCAAGTCCAATACAGAAGTTTCTCAATTTCTCTTTGATTACTACCAGGGTAATGATTCTCAATGCTCAAAACTCAAAAAAGATAAATACCTTATTTTTTCAAAATCGCTTGGATTGGACTGGGATGGAAAAGATTTTACTAACATCAAGTGTAAAACCAGTTTTTATTCAAATCAAGTAAACGCTGCAGCGTCTATGTATCTTGCAGTTGCAGCTAGAAGACGTAGTGTTTGGAACCTTCTCCTTGCAATGCCGACTGTACTAAGATTGTTACGACATCCCCTTTCTACCACCTTAGTCGAAACATTTTTCACTGATTTATCTGCTCAAATCATACAAAATCAAAATGAAGTATATCGCTGCAATTGATCAAGGAACAGGTAGTACACGCTGCATAATTTTTGATTACCACGGAAACATAATTTCACAAGAACAATTGGAACATACTCAATTATATCCAAAAATTGGCTGGGTTGAACATGATCCGGCTGAAATTTGGGATTGTACACAGAAAGTCATTCGAAATGCCTTAAGCAACAAAAATATTTCCAAAAATGATATTGCAGCAACTGGCATTACCAACCAAAGAGAAACAACCGTAATTTGGAACAAACACAGCGGAACTCCTTATTACAACGCTATTGTGTGGCAAGATACAAGGACAGATCAGATGGCTGCTGCACTAGAGCAAAGAATTGGAAGCGCATGGTTTAGAGAAAAAACAGGACTTCCAATTTCGAGCTATTTTAGTAGCCTAAAAATTTGCTGGCTGCTGGAAAACATAAAAGGATTAAGAAAAGATGCTGAAAAAGGTGACGCACTTTTTGGAAACATAGACTCATTTTTGGTCTGGCAACTCACAGGAGGGGTCAATGGTGGCCTTCATCTCACTGACGTAACCAATGCATCCCGGACACAATTGATGAATCTTGATACTGCTGATTGGGATGATGAAATACTTCAGATATTGGGTATTCCCAAAAGTATGCTACCCGGCATTAAACCAAGTAGTTGTCTTTACGGAAAAATAAAGGTTTCCGATTTAACGGGTGTAATTATTGGCGGGGTTGTGGGAGATCAACAATCAGCATTAATTGGACAAGCATGTTTTGAAGCAGGTGAGGCAAAAAATACATACGGCACAGGTTGTTTTATGCTGATGAATACAGGAAAATCAAAAATTTGTTCAGCGAGTGGACTACTGACTACGATTGCCTACCAATTTGATAATGAAGCAGTTCATTATGCATTAGAAGGTTCAGTTTCAAATGCCGGAGCAACTATACAATGGCTTCGAAGTAATCTGGGTTTAATTTCCGATAGCAAAGCTATTGAGGATTTGGCGGCTAGTGTTGCGGACAATGGCGGCGTATATTTTGTACCTGCATTTTCTGGTTTGTTTGCACCTTATTGGGATCCGAATGCCAGAGGAATAATAGCAGGGTTGACTGGATTTGTGACCAAAGCACATATAGCCAGAGCTGCTTTAGAATCGACCGCATATCAAAGTAAAGCAATCCTTGATGCTATGCAAGCAGACAGTGGTATCAAGTTGAAATCACTTAAAGTAGATGGAGGAATGGTTGTGAATGAACTACTGATGCAATTTCAATCTGATATACTACAGACCAAAGTAATCAGACCCAAAACGATAGAAACGACATCACTGGGAGCAGCTTATCTAGCTGGATTTGCAGTTGGATTTTGGAAAAATAAGGACGAAATGAAATTGAACTGGAAAGAAGACAAGACCTGGGTTCCGATGATGTCTGCAGTACGCTGTAGCGAATATCTGCAAAACTGGAACAAGGCAGTGGAAAAATCAAGGTCTTGGTTGCGATGAACTTTTTTGATTTAAAACAAAATGACCGCGCTCACGTTAGACTCATTTATGAATTTTCAGGAAATATTAGCTAAAATTTTACTTTTTCCACTCTCTTTGCTTTACGGATTGGGCGTGAATATGAGAAATTTTTTTTACAAAACAAAAATGCTCCGAAGTGTTGAATTTGACATCCCCGTCATTTCGGTAGGAAATTTGTCTGTTGGTGGCGCAGGAAAGACTCCGCACATTGAATATTTAATCGAATTGCTTCGACCTTACCTTTTCGTAGCTACTTTGAGCAGAGGATACAAAAGAAAAACGGAGGGTTTTATAGCTGTGCTTCCCGAACATACCGCTTTGCAGGTCGGTGATGAGCCTTTGCAATACAAACGCAAATATCCGGATGTATTTGTTACGGTCAGTGAAAATCGTGCTTTTGGAATTCCTAAATTGATGATGCAAAAACCAGATACACAGGTTATTTTGTTAGATGATGCATTTCAACATAGGGCGGTCACTCCCGGATTAAATATACTGCTTACCGAGTATTCGAGATTATATACAGATGATTTTCTACTACCGATGGGTCGATTAAGAGAGTGGTCAGGTGCAGCCAAAAGAGCGGATATTATTATTGTTACAAAGTGCCCTCTTGATATCACTACTACTGAAAAAGAAAAAATCAGACTGAAACTTGCGCCTGAAAAAGGACAGCAAATGTACTTTACCTACTATGACTATCCGCGTGATCCCTATTATATTCTTAATGGACAGCAATCCGTACAACTTACTTCAACATTAGACATCTTAATGGTATCAGGAATTGCAAGGGCTGATTATTTGGCTGATTGGTTAAACACTAAGGTAAACTCGGTTCGTTTGCTGGAATTCGCTGATCATCATTTTTTCACAGCCTCTGATATCGGTCATATCCAGAAAGTTTTTGAAAGCATCAACTCCGGCAATAAAGTTATAATCACAACGGAGAAAGATGCCGTTAGATTTCAAATGCACTACGATTACATCGTAAAAGAAAAACTGCCCGTTTTTGCACTGCCCACTAAAGTGGCATTTCATTTTAATGAAGCTAAAGATTTCGATTCCGGAATTAAGAAATTTCTTTTGGATTTTCGAGCATAGTTGCGAAACTAAATTTTATTTTTGTTGGTTATTAATCTAATAAAATATTGTTAATGCTTGCAAAGGTTTGATAATACAGGTAGTATTATATATTTTTGTAAAAAATAATGTAGCTATGGATCCCGAAAAAGATATTCAAGAAAAACTTTTCAAATTTAGAGAACTGAAGATATACGGTTCTACTGAATGGTTGGCGGACAACAAGAAAAAGTATCGTCAAGTTTTTGATCGATATGAAACTACGTACGTCTATGCTGAATTAAGCTTCTACAATAAGAATTTTGATATAGAAGACTGGGATGTTGAAGTCCAGTTAAAGTGTTTTTCCACAAAAAAAGGCAGGACAGAAATCTGCTCTCTTCCATTTACTCGCAAAATAAGTAAATTCGATAATGTGGTTTACGTTCGGGAAGGCTGGGGAAACAAAAAAGAAGGCGTCTTTTGGAAAAGAGGAACTTACTATTGGGAAGCTTGGATAAAAGATGAAAAAGTAGCCACTAAGTACTTCTACATTGAAGATACCGGACATGAACCTATTGAAGGAGAAAGTCCCTATTGTGAATTAATTTCGTCAAAATTATATGAAGGCCCTTACGATGATGTGTTACCGGAAAACAGGTTATACATGAAAACGTTCAATGCCGATGAGACCCGCTATATCTATGCCGAAATTTTTCTTCGAAATAATTATTTTACGAAAGCATGGCAATGCGAACTTTTTATTAAGTTTTACAACGATGCACGCGAACTGAAAGGACAAATTGTTCGATTGCATAAGGTTGAAAGAGGGGAGGATGTTGTAAAATTAACCGCCGGCTGGGGATCCAATGTAAAAGGCTCATGGCGAAAAGATCGCTACACGGCTGAAATTGTTTTCATGGATAAATTGTTAGCAATTGTACCCTTCCATGTTGACGAATTTTACGAAGATGGCGTAGCACCTGTTTTCCTGCCCAACAAAGATCTGCCGGTTATTTTTGGCGACGAGTCTCCCGAATTGACTTTTTCATTTGACGAGCTTATGGTCAAAATGGATACGTTGATTGGTTTACATTCTGTTAAACAAAAGATCAGAGAATATGCGCAATATGTTCAATTTCTTAGACTAAGAAAGGAAAAAGGATTCGATGATAACGAGGAGATCCAATTGCATACAATTTACATTGGTAATCCTGGAACAGGTAAAACAACAATAGCAAAAATGATGGGTCTTCTGTACAAATCTTTGGGACTACTTTCCAAAGGGCATGTATTGGAAGTTGACCGTTCTGATTTGGTTGGTGAATATATCGGCCAGACTGCTCCTAAAACAAAAGAAGTCATCGATCGGGCCAGAGGTGGAATATTATTCATCGATGAAGCATACTCGTTATCCCGATCACAGGAAGATAGTAAGGATTTTGGCAGGGAAGTGATTGAAATTCTGGTAAAAGAAATGTCTAATGGAAAGGGTGATTTGGCGGTTATCGTCGCTGGTTATCCAAAGGAAATGAAACAATTTCTCGATTCCAATCCGGGAATGCGCTCCCGCTTTAAAATTAAATTTGAATTTGCTGACTATCTGCCACAAGAACTGATGCAAATCGTGGACTTAGTTTGTGAAGAAAAAGGCATCCGATTGAATGCTGAGGCTTGGGATAAAGTGCGCCAAATTGTTACTGATGCCTATCGCAACAGAGACCGGGCTTTTGGAAATGCGAGATTTGTACAAAATATACTCGAGCAAGCGAAAATTAACCTTGGACTTCGGGTAATGGATCATAAAGACCCTAAAAAACTAAACAAAGAAGATCTGCTTTTAGTGCTTCCACAGGATATTGACAGAATTCAATTCAAGAAGAAAGTTGAGTTACCTACGATTCCGATCGATGAGATGTTGTTGCAGGACTCTTTAAGAGAATTGAATGCATTAATTGGAATGCAGAATATTAAAAATGAGATCCAGGAATTAATCCAGATTATTAGATTCCATATCGAAACAGGCACAAATGTGCTTAAAAGGTTCCACTTTCATACGATTCTACTAGGCAATCCCGGAACGGGAAAAACCAGTGTAGCAAGAATATTGGCCAAGATTCTTAAAGCACTCGGCGTACTGGAAAGGGGACATATCGTTGAAACTGACCGTCAAGGTCTGGTTGCTGGTTATGTCGGACAAACAGCAATTAAAACGGCAGAAAAAATAGAAGAAGCCTTCGGCGGAGTGCTTTTCATTGATGAAGCGTATGCGCTAACCAACCGTTCCATCGCTAATGGTGATTTTGGAGATGAAGCTATACAGACTTTGTTGAAAAGAATGGAAGACCATCGTGGTGAATTCTTCGTTTTTGCAGCTGGTTATACCGATAATATGGAGACATTCCTGAAGGCAAATCCCGGACTGGCATCTCGATTTGACAGAACTTTGAAATTTGAAGATTATCAACCCGACGAACTCATGCAAATTGCGGTGCAAATGCTGCAAGAAGAAGGTCTAAGTCTTGATGAGGCATCTCATCACCATGTAACAAATTACCTTAAGTTTATCTATGATTTCAGAGATAAATACTTTGGCAATGCCAGATTGGTCAGACAAGTTGTTACTGATATTGTGAAAAAACACAATTATCGCATGTCATCCATACCTCCCCAAGAAAGAGATATGAAAATGATTACTTACGGCGATGTTGAGCACTTAAAATTGGATAAAAACAGTTTTGTATTCAATCGGAAAGGGATTGGCTTTTCCTCGTAAAGTACTAAACAGTGCTTTTTTTATCAGCGTGCTGTATCATCGCGGCCTTTACGAAACTGACGAAAAGTGGATGTGGTTTTTCAACTGTGCTTTTCAATTCAGGATGAAATTGTACGCCAATAAAATAGGGATGATTTTCCAATTCAATTATTTCTACCAATTGAGTTTCAGGATTCTTACCACTGATTTTCAAACCTGCTTTTTTTAGTATATCCAGATAGTTATTGTTAAATTCATAGCGATGACGGTGTCGTTCTTTAATTTTATCATGCCCGTAGGAGCTGTACGCTATGGTATGTTTGGATAGTGTACAATCATACGAACCCAAACGCATTGTTCCTCCCTTGACTTTGATTTTCTTTTGATCATCCATTAGGTCAATCACCGGTGCCTGCGTATTCGGATTTACTTCGGTGGAAGATGCATCTGATATACCTGCAACGTTGCGAGCAAATTCAACAACAGCACATTGCATACCCAAACAAATTCCAAAAAAAGGTATGTTATGCTCTCTTACGTATTTTATCGCACTTAGTTTTCCTTCAATTCCTCGTTCACCAAAGCCTGGTGCGACAAGTATTCCGTCCAGATTTTTAAATATTTTATCGAAATCTGATTTTTTCTCAAGATCTTCTGAATGAATAGGAATTACTTGTACTTTGCATTCATTGATTGCTCCGGCATGAATAAACGATTCATAAATCGATTTATAGGCATCTTGCAATTCATTATATTTACCTACCAAACCAATTTTTACTTCGAAAAGTGGGTGTTTTAATTTTCCAAGAAAATCTTTCCAGACTTTCAAGTCTGGTTCTTTTTTATCTTGTAATCTCAATTTAGAAAGTACGGTAGAATCCAGTTTCTCTTTGAGCATCAGCAAAGGGACATCGTAAATCGTTTCTGCATCCATCGCTTCGATGACTGAATTTACATCTACATTGCAAAAAAGTGCCAGTTTTCTTCTAATGTCCATACCAATAGCATGTTCTGTGCGACAAACAAGTATATCGGGCTGAATACCGGTATTCAACAATTCTTTGACTGAATGTTGTGTAGGTTTGGTCTTTAGCTCTTTGGCAGCGCTTAAATAGGGTATAAGTGTTAAATGAATCACCACACAATTATCACTACCTAATTCCCACCTCAATTGACGAAGGGCTTCCAAGTACGGTAGCGATTCGATATCTCCTACGGTGCCACCCAGCTCAGTGATTACAATCTCGTATTTATTAGAAGCGCCAAGTAGTTGAACACGACGTTTTATTTCATCTGTAATATGAGGGACAACCTGCACTGTTTTACCTAAATATTCTCCTGCCCTTTCTTTTTCAATAACTGTTTGATAAATTCGACCGGTCGTTACATTATTGGCTTGCGAAGATGGCTTATTTAAGAAACGCTCATAATGACCCAAATCAAGATCAGTTTCAGCTCCGTCATCTGTCACAAAACACTCGCCATGTTCATAGGGATTTAGCGTTCCCGGATCTACATTTAAGTACGGATCAAATTTTTGAATGGTTACACTGAAGCCGCGGGCTTGAAGAAGTTTTGCGAGAGATGCTGCGATAATTCCTTTTCCTAAAGAAGAAGTAACGCCTCCCGTAACAAAGATATACTTAGTCATTTATTAATTGTTTGCTACGGGATACAAAGATAGATGATATTTTGAGTAAACTCATAATCTGCTCAAAAAAAACCAAATGTTTATTGTGATAGACCGATGACAAAGCTTACTTGCCGTACGGTAAACACACAAATTATTAAATGATTGTTTCTTACGTATTATTTAATACTTATGCTAAGGCGCTGACAAGGATGTTAAAAAAAATTAATATTTTTTAAGCACAACAGTAAATTTTAAAAGGATGAATTATTATCTTTGTATGAATTAACAGCATTTACTAATCAAACTAAACACTTACAAAATGAGTAAATTTGAAGAAGCAATGGTAAAATACAAGTCTTACATGGACGGTGCCGGATTAAAATATGACGCTGCCAAGTTAGAAGCAGTAGCTAAAGGATTAGGTCCATCAATTTATCTAAAAGACGCATCGTTAGTGTCTTGTTCCGATAAAGCCGAAACCGACCGCTTAAAAGCAAATTATGTAATTAAAAAGCTTGGTATGGAAGATTCTCCCAAAGTTGACGCAGCCATCGCGGCGGTTTGTGCTAAAATGAAAGATTCAAACCAAAAACATCGCGCGGTATTCTACTATTTATTAAGAAATGAGTTAGGTATGTAATTGGAAAAAGCTGTCTTAAACAATGTTTTAAGACAGCTTTTTTTTTCGTTGTTCTGCCTTGAATAGAATCAAACAAATTCCAAAAAATACTCCCAGCATTACGAGCCGGGAAATCCATTGAATCGTGTTGATTTCAACATAGAATAGATTTTGGTACCATGAACTAATATTTCCAAGCAATATACACAGAAGAAAAAGTGGGCTTACGTATTGAATAATGTATTTTACAATTAATGGCAATTTCATATCTGCTCCTTCCTGTATTTCAGCCCATCCGCGTTCCATGCCAAAAATCCAGGCAAAAAGAATAAGTTCCAGGCTTGCAAAAACAACCAATGCAACTTGACCTGCCCAATAATCAAATTCACCCATTGCACCTGAATTGAAGTAAAAAACAGGCAGAATTCCCAAAATGAATATTATTATTCCAAATACCGCAGTTGTTTTTTGCGTGCTCCAATAGAATTTATCTTTCATTAATCCTATAAATGGCCAACCCATCGCTAATGAGGAGGTTACTCCCGCGAAAAACAATACCCCGAACCACATAAACGATGCAAGCGCACCCAAAATGGAGCCCCATTGTTGAAACAGATAGGGCATCGTACGAAAAGCAAGACTAAAGCCCGAACCACTGCCGTGTACGATTTCCAAAACGTTATTCAGTCCGAGATATCCTACAGAAATTGGAATTAAGATCGCGGCACCTATTACTACTTCAACAAATTCATTCAACCATCCTGCTGTCATTGCATTCAAAACTACATCTTCCTTTTCACTTACATATGATGCATAGCATTGTATGGCACCAACTCCCACGGATAAAGTAAAAAATATTTGACCGGCTGCTGCCAACCAAACTTTTGCACTCCAAATTGAAGAGAAATCTGGTGTCCACAAATATTTCAATCCTGTCATTCCATTTTCAACAGCACCTTGATTCCCGGCTTGGATAGTGATGCCATAAACAGCTAAAATAATTCCAAATAGCAACAAAATTGGCATTCCTATTCGTGCGATTAGTTCAATCCCTTTTCCTATGCCCTTTGACAAAAAATACAAATTAAATAGCAGGCAAAACAACCATGAAAACACCATTACTGCATTAGGAACTCCAGTGTATTGATCAAAAAACAAATTAACTTCAACTTGACTCATCCCTTTAAAAAAACCACTAATGCCGTAAAATGCATAACTCAAAGTCCAGGACTCGACATAAATATAATAAGACGCAACAACAATGTTAGTAAACAAACCCAGTGCACCGACATACTTCCAAAATGGATGCCTCGAGAGACTTTGGAGAATATAGGGTGTGTCATGAATTCCTTTTTTTCCTGCAAACCTGCCAGAAGCCCATTCGACCAGCATTAATGGGATTCCCATCAGAAGAAAGCAAACCAAATAAGGGATAATAAATGCACCTCCTCCATTCTTTATGGCTTCCACCGGAAATCGTAGAAAATTACCCAGACCAACTGCATTACCTGCCATCGCTAGGATTAATCCAGTTCGAGTACTCCATCGTTCTCCGGTAGAATTTCCTGCATGTCTAGGCAAGGTGAGTGTTTTCCAAAATAAACGCAATACTATTGCGGTGATCAGAATATTGACCACTACCATCATAATCATTCCTGTCTCCATCATTACAATCCTTTGATATTAACTGTGTTCCGGGTTAGGTCTTCTAATGTTTCCCTTTTTCTAATGAGATGTGCTTTGCCTTCGTGAATCAGCACTTCTGCCGGTCGGAATCTTGAATTGTAATTGGATGCCATTGAGTAACAATATGCACCCGCATTGAAGAAACACAAGATATCGCCTTCGATGATTTCTGTGATAACGCGGTTAACAGCAAATGTATCTGTCTCACAAATATAACCGACAACATTGTAAAATCTCGGTTTTTCATCAGGATTCGTAACGTTTACTATATGGTGATAGGAATCGTAAAACATGGGACGAATCAAGTGATTCAGCCCCGTATCTACGCTGGCAAATTGTGAAGAAGTTGTCTGTTTTACTACATTCACTTTTGTGAAAAAGAAACCCGCTTCACTCACTAAAAATTTACCCGGTTCAAATTCCAATGTCAGTTCTCTACCGTATTCCTTGCAGAACTCTTTAAAGCGAGCTGACAGTTTCTTACCCAAATCTTCTATATCCGTGGAGTAATCATCGGCTTTGTAAGGAACTTTAAACCCGGATCCAAAATCAATATACTTAATATCCGGAAATTTGCGAGCTACATCAAATAAAATATCTGCACCAATCAAAAATACGCCAATATCCAGTATATCTGAACCTGAATGCATGTGCACACCTTCTAATCGCAATCCCGTAGCCTTAAGGACCCGTTCAACATGCGGCATTTG
The DNA here is from genome assembly GCA_049316985.1 of Saprospiraceae bacterium. Taxonomy (GTDB): domain Bacteria; phylum Bacteroidota; class Bacteroidia; order Chitinophagales; family Saprospiraceae; genus CANHEE01. Next base: position 33,366 of record JBMOJB010000008.1, read on the forward strand.
ATAGATTGAAATTCCGAATTTTGAATCAATATGTCCAACTGATATTTTAGCATTTCCTCCGGCCATAATATGAGGATTGATTCGAATACAAATTGGGTAATCTGCATGTTCTTGACCAAATTGTTCCAATATTGAAATACTGTCGATATTAATTCTAACACCCAACTTCACAGCTTCATCGTATTCATCCATACCGACACCATTAGGTGTAAAAACGATATTGGAGGGCTTAAATCCAGCTTTAATACCCAACTGAACTTCTTGAATAGAAACACAATCCAAACCCGCGCCCCATTTTTTGAACAATTTCAGAATATTGAGGTTAGTATTAGCTTTAGCTGCATAATTGATCTTTAGCTTTTTTACATCAAAGGCACTTAATAAACGATTGTATTGTCTGTGTATGATACTACTATCATAAACATAAACCGGAGTTCCGTATTCATTACAAAGTTCCAGAGGATCGATATTGCCGCTAAGCATGAATTTTTTGTTGTCTATTAATTGCATTAAACTAATTTAAAATTTGATGGTTAGAAAAATTTGATAGTTCAGTTTGCTCCGATAAGTCGATCATCAACTGTTCTACTTCTTTTGTTAAATAGTACTTTTTCGACAGCAGTAACTAAAATTCATATTCGGTTGGAATTACTAAAATATATTGAAAAATAACTGCATGCAGTATATAGGAATTACGAAAAATTGGAATATTGTTTTTGTTCACTATAGTATTTTAATTATTTGTGCAAGTAGAAGTGCAAAAATAAGGGTATAATATTCGAAAAGGCCAAACAACTTTCTTTTTTTAGAAAATTTGATAATTTATGCAAACATAAAATCTTTATTCTGATAAAAGCTACATCTTTGCATCGAAATTAAGTTAAGGAAAGTGTATAAAAGTTTTTATATCATAAAATTATATTATGTCATTTGAATCAATAGAAAATTTCCCAATCCAATGGGCCGATCATGAAGATATCGCTATGAAATTGTACGAACGATTCGGCAGCGAATTCAATGAAGGAAAGATTTATCGCATCCGTTTTACAGATTTAATAGAGTGGATTCTGGAAATTCCGAATTTTGCAGGAAAAAGAGAGGATAGTACTGAAGGACATCTCGAACAAATACAAGCCAAATGGGTTTACGAATGGCGTGACAACAACTAGTTGATTTCACCATCATTTTGTGAATAGAAATACTAAAAAGTATGAAAATTAAATTCTGTGGAGCAGCTGGAGAGGTTACTGGTAGTGCTCATCTTTTGGTGTTAGACGATGGCTTTTCAATTTTACTGGATTGTGGTCTTTATCAAGGCCATAGCGATAATTGGAAAGATTTCAACGAAAACTGGTTGTTCGACCCATCTAAACTGGATTGTTTAGTACTTTCTCATGCGCATATTGACCACAGTGGTCGCATTCCCAAATTGGTAAAAGACGGATTCAGCGGTAGAATATATGCAACGGCAGCTACAAGAAGTCTTGCCACAATTATGCTTCTGGATAGTGCCAGAATTCAACAAAGTGAAGCTGAGTACTTTAATAAAAAGATTTTAAGAAATAAGAATCTTGATGCCCAACCTAAAATCCCACTCTACGATGAGCAGGATGCCAAAAATGCTTTGAAGCAATTTGTCACCTATTCGTACGATAACTGGTTTCAAATTCACCCCAATGTCAAAGTTCAATTCAGGGACATGGGGCATATTTTGGGAAGCGCGAGTGTTACTTTATACATCAAAGAAGGGGAGAAAGAAACGAGAATTGGGTTCACGGGTGATATTGGAAGACCGAATCGACCAATATTGAAAGATCCGCAACAAATGCCGCCGGTAGATTACTTGATTGCAGAGTCTACTTACGGTGATAGAGAACACGAATCGGCACCAAGCGAATCTATCAGATTCCGAGATATCATTCTGCAAACTGTAGTAAAAAATAAGGGAAGAGTTATCATCCCGGCATTTAGTGTGGGACGAACCCAAGAAGTGGTATATATTCTCGATAAGCTAGTAGGTGCAGGTGAATTGCCTGCAAATATTCCGGTTTATGTAGATAGTCCCTTATCAGTAAATGCTACTCAATTTTATAAGGAACATTTGGAATGTTACGATGAAGAATTGCACAATCACATGCTCACCGACAACGATCCATTTGGATTTAATTCATTGCACTACATCACGAAGGTTGAAGAATCCAAACAACTCAATATAAATGCCGAGCCTTGTGTAATCATTTCGTCATCAGGTATGATGAATACGGGAAGAGTGAAGCATCACTTGGCCAACAACGTTGAAGACCCAAAAAATACGATTCTGATCATCGGGTATTGTTCACCGGATACACCTGGAGGAAAGCTTAAAAATGGAGAACAAACTATCAAATTGTTTGGTGAAGAAAAAATTGTTCGAGCAAGAATAGAAGTAATGGACTCTTTTTCTGCACACGGAGACCGCACTGAAATGTACCAGGTTTTAGAGAATCAAAAAGCGAGTGTGAAACATATGTTTTTGATTCATGGTGAACCGGAAAAGCAAAAGTTGTATCGAAACTACTTACAAGAAAGAGGATTTGGAATGATTTCTATTCCCGAATTAGGAGATATTGCTGATTTGAATCTGTTATAATTTAAAAAGAAAAAGCCTCTTTACGAATACTTGTAAAGAGGCTTTTCTTTTTAAATTATTCTTTTATTATTTTTTCTGTACTGAATGATTTGTCTGTCTTTACAGTGAAAAAGTAAGTTCCCGGAGGATAAGAACTCATATTAACTGAAAATATACCGTGCTGATCATTTAGATCTTGAACTTGTAATATTCGACCCAACTCATCCATAATGCCCAATTGAACCTTGTTGCTGGCATTTTGTAAATCAAGTTTCACCTGAACTGTGTTTATTACAGGATTAGGGAAAATGCTAACTTCATTTTCTGCTAAAGGTGTAAGTTCTTCATTACCTACAAAATTATCAATGTGTAATCTGCCAATTGGGTCGTCTGTAGCGCTCCAGCCGCCGCCGAAATATGTAGTGCCGGACATAACGGCCGTTCCACTTACTGAAAAACCTTTCCATCTAACCGGATTTACTTTTCCCAAAGTATATTGAGGAACAATTGAATCTGAAAAAGATGTGCCATCATACTCAACGGTAAGGATATACATTTTATTGGCTTCAAGATTGATTCCATCTTTGTTTCCATCTTTCAATGGAACAGTTACCAAATTTTTCTCTGTTCCAGCCATTTTGTAAATTGCATCATCCCCAACTGGATATTCAGCAATTAAATCAGGAGAGTTAGTTGATGAAGCGATTGCGCTAAGTTTGCTTGCCGAGGTTTCCCAAACGGTAACCTTAAAACTGCGATTTTTCATTGCCTTTGCATTAATAATTCCGAAAGTCGCATAGGTTGCTTTACAAGCTTTTGAACCGGTTTTGTAAAAATTCAAGGTTGTATACTTTTTTCCTTCAGTAGCAAAACGTGCAGAAGTTCTTGCTGTTCCGGTCCCAGGTATTGTACCATTGTCATGCGCAAAAGTATTGTCTGAAAGGACGAAAGTAGTATTGGTAGTATCTGCACTATAATTGCCATAAAATCTAACTCTATGTGTTCCTTTTTCGGTTGGTTTGTAGCCGGGTAACTCAATCAATTCGACAAAACCGGTAGCAGTAGGAGGGATGTCAGCCGTCTCGCTTCTCACCGTAGATTTTACTCCACTCGGAGAAATGATATCAGCAAAAACCGTAATATCTTTGAGGTCTTCAGTTCCTTTATTGGCCAAACTTAGCAAAGTAAAAACTGAATCAGTCTGACTAAGTGGCGCTACATTTGCATCTCTGTTACCATAGGCCGCACTAATTGCTACATTTGGATTGAAAAAACAAGCATTCATTGTAGTTCCAGCTTTTGCCAAAGCTAAAAGTTCATTTCCGTCTTCTAAAGAGATTCTGCAAGATGGAATTTTTATTTGGTCTAATGAATCTGTTCCACCTAATGAGGTAGGAAGTGGCTCCGAAATATTATTGAAGATAATTACCGCAATAGCACCTGATTTTTGCGCATTGAGTACTTTTTCAACAAAAAGGCAAGTACCTCTTTTTATTAAAGCGATTTTGCCATTGATGGCTGCCGCATTGTTTATTTGGTCGCAACCTTCGAGTTTTGTATCCACTGTTGGTGTTGCTCCACCTTTGCTGTCGATTACAATTAATGCTTCACAAAGTGAAGTTCCGGCGTCTAACACGGGTCCAAAAGCAGCTGATGAAGTAGCATACGATTTTCCGTTTACATTTAGCTTAAGGCCCGGATTAACTTGGGCAATTGTAAAGAAATATAAAACGGAAAAGATGAATGTAAATAGTTTTTTCATATAAAAAATTTAAATTTTAAAAAATTAAATTATGTCGAGACAAAAATACAGTATATTAAAAATATTATTAGTTAAATGAGCGTTTTTTTTCGATGAAAATATTTTTAGCTCTAAATCGAAATGCGAACATCTCTGCGTCGACGCTAATTTCTTCAATTGTAATTTGCCAGCTTATCCGATAGGCAAGCAAATCGGTCAAAAAACCGTTATTTCAGTGCTTTCCTGACCGTTTATTTCGCCGATGTCATAGTAACCTTGAATTTCCGGAAGTTGAACAAATACGGGTTAGTGATTGAGGATCAATTTACAATAATATCGACAATTTCATTAAATCTTTAAAATTTTAATGTTAGTTTTGCAGCCAATTTGTAAAACACTAATTAGAAAACACAAAATTATTATTTTTTAATGAAACCTACACTATTGATATTAGCCGCCGGAATGGGTAGCAGATATGGAGGCATCAAACAAATAGATAGTGTCGGACCGTCAGGCGAGATCATTTTGGAGTACTCTATATACGATGCAATTCAAGCGGGATTTGGGAAAGTGGTTTTTGTAATCAGAAAGGATATTGAAGATGCTTTTAAATCAATAGGCCTGGAAGGAAAGTTCGCTGACAAAATAAAAATTGCCTATGTCTACCAGGATATTCATGCTGAAACCAACGGATTTGACGTTAACGATAGAACAAAACCATGGGGTACTGGGCATGCTATACTGATGGGTGCCTCACGAATCAACGAACCTTTTGCAGCAATAAATGCAGATGACTATTATGGGCGGGATGCTTTTATTAAGATGGCAGATTTTCTGAGCCATCAAGCTTCGGCTGACCATTTTTGCATGGTGGGATATACGCTAGAAAATACTTTATCCGAAAATGGTTTTGTTTCAAGAGGTGTATGTAGTATTGGAAACAGGGGATTACTAAAATCTGTAAATGAACGCACAAATATCAGCAAAATCGAAAACGGAGATATCGTTTATCTCGATGAGCTAAAAAATCAACATCTATTAGCACCTAGTTCAATTGTTTCTATGAATTACTGGGGTTTTCATCCATCTGTATTTTCAGCATTGCGGGAAAAATTCCACTCCTTTCTTTCAAAATATGCCAATGATCTAAAAGCCGAATTCTATATTCCTTCTGCAATTGCCGAAATGGTTGCGGAAAACTCCACTGAAGTGAGCGTATTGCTTTCTGAGGATCAGTGGTATGGTGTCACGTATAAAGAGGATAAAGAAAAGGTACAAGTCGCATTTAAAGAATTACTGGCCACAGGTGTTTATCCGGCGAATTTGTGGAAGTAAACTACTGCTTTCTACAATCCAAATATTGAATTTTTAAATCTATATATTATGCAAACCGTTCAAACCTATATCGAATCCAACAAAAAGCGTTATCTGAACGAATTGATGGATCTTTTGAGAATTCCTTCCATCAGCGCAGATCCTGCTTATGCCGGTGATGTCCGTAAAACAGCAGAACATGTTAAAGCAAGATTGATTGAGGCAGGTGTTGATTTCGCTGAAATACACGAAACTCCACTACATCCGATTGTCTACGCTGAAAAAATGGTGGATCCAAAATTGCCAACAGTTTTGGTATATGGTCACTATGATGTGCAGCCTGCAGATCCATTGAATTTGTGGGATTCCCCGCCTTTCGAGCCAAAAATTAAGAAAACAAAAGTACATCCACAAGGTGCAATTTTTGCCAGGGGGTCATGCGACGACAAGGGGCAGACTTTCATGCATGTGGCTGCCTTTGAAGCGATGGTAAAGAATAATAATGTGCCTTGTAACGTCAAATTTGTCGTTGAAGGAGAAGAAGAAGTAGGTTCCCCAAGTTTCCGACCATGGGTTGAAGCCAATAAGAAAAAACTGGCTTGCGATGTGGTGCTTTGTTCTGATACCTCTATTATTGATAACAATACACCATCAATTACCTCAGGTGTAAGGGGATTAGCCTATATGGAAGTTGAAGTTGAGGGCCCAAATCGCGATCTCCACTCAGGAGTTTATGGAGGTGGGGTAGCGAACCCAATCAATATTCTTTGTCAAATGATAGCTAAATTACAAGACAAAAATGGCAGAATAATGATTAAGGGGTTCTATGATGATGTTTTAGACGAAACTCCTGATGCTCGGGCAGAAATGGCAAAGGCTCCTTTCAATCTAAGTAAATTTAAAAAAGACCTTGGAATCGGAAAAGAACAAGGTGAAAAAGGATATTCGACCAATGAAAGGACTTCTATTCGTCCAAGTCTGGATGTAAATGGAATCTGGGGTGGATATACCGGTGCTGGGTCAAAAACGGTATTACCTTCAAAAGCTTTCGCAAAGATATCCATGCGCTTGGTTCCCTACATGAGAAGCGAAAAGATTTATGAACTATTTGAAAAGCACTTTGTTTCGTTAGCTCCTAAATCAGTAAAAGTTAAAGTAACTCCTCATCACGGAGGTGAACCTGGCGTAACCCCAATTAACACTCCGGAATATCGCGCAGCGCATTTGGCAATGGCTAAAACTTTTGGTAAAGAGCCAATTCCGAAACGTGAAGGTGGTTATATACCGATTGTTTCTTTGTTTAAAGATGTTTTGAATGTTGATTCAATACTGATGGGATTCGGGTTAAACAGTGATGATATTCACTCTCCCAATGAACATTATGGATTGTTTAATTTTTATAAGGGAATCGAAACTATTCCTTATTTCTATGAAAATTACGCAAAATTGAAAAAGGGAAATTAATAATCATGGTCAATTTGATTGAAGTTGATCATAAATAATGCAGATGAGAGCGAAAAAAGTTAGTGAGTCGAGTACTATTATGACGGAGATGATTATGCCAAATGATACCAATCCTTTGGGTAATCTAATGGGTGGCTATTTAATGAGGTGGATGGATATTGTAGCGGCAGTTTGTTCAGGTAAACATTGCGAAGCTCATGTTGTAACTGCTTCTGTGGACAATGTATCGTTTGACAAACCTATTCGTTTGGGTGATGTGATCACATTAGAAGCAAAAGTGACCAGAGCGTTTCATACGTCAATAGAAATATACGTGGAAGTCTTTGCAGCTGATATTAAAGGTGGGAATCCAAGAAAATGTAATCATGCTTTTTTTACTTTTGTTGCACTTGACGATATCGATAGAAAACCAACTCCCGTACCGGAATTGATACCACTAACTGCAGAAGAAGAAAAAATGTATGCAGGTGCTGCTAGAAGAAGGGAAGTGCGCTTAATTTTAAGTGGTAAAATGAAGCCCGAAGAAGCTACCGAAATGAAGTCTCTGTTTGCAAATGATTAAATACTATAAATAAGCCGAGTCGTAAAGCCTTCGGCTTTTTTCTAGCATAAAGACAAATTATTTTGAGAATCCTCAAATAAATAAAACTGAAATGTTTGACAGAATAAAAATTTTAGAAGCTTTAGGAAAAGTAAACGACCCTCAGACTGGTCGCAGCATTATTGCGGTCAATCTGATTCAGGATCTGGAAATTGAGGGCAATAGTATTAACTTCAAGCTTTCTTTGCCATCTTTAAATATGCCTCACAAGCAAGATCTTGTATTTGCTTGTGTTCAAAGTGTACAAGCAGTCTACCCGGAAGCGGATGTAAATGTTCATACCACCGCAACCAATCCGGCAAAGGATCATGAAGAAAAAATCCTCCCGCAAATAACCAACATCATCGCCGTTGCCTCAGGTAAAGGGGGAGTGGGAAAGTCTACTGTCGCGAGCAATCTCGCACTTGGCCTGGCAAAATTGGGTGCAAAAGTAGGATTAATGGACGCAGATCTTTATGGTCCGTCGATTCCTACAATGTTTGGTGTGCAGGACAAAAAACCTCAGATTAAAGATATTTATGGTCAGGCTAAAATTTGCCCTATTGAAGCGCATGGTATTGAATTGATTAGTATAGGTAATATTGTTGAACCGGAACAAGCTGTTGTTTTGCGGGGACCAAGGCTGGCAGGTATTATCAAGCAGTTTTTAAATGAAACACTGTGGTCGCCTCTTGATTATTTAGTGATCGACCTTCCTCCGGGAACAGGTGATATTCAATTGACGCTTGTGCAGAGTGTGCCTTTGACCGGAGTAATTATGGTTACCACACCACAGGAGGTGGCTCTGATTGACGCTGTTAAAGCGATGAATATGTTCCAGCTTCCACAGGTTAATGTTCCCATACTTGGAGTAGTAGAAAACATGTCGTGGTTTACCCCGATGGAGCTCCCGGATAACAAATATTATATATTTGGAGAAGGAGGAGGAAAAAAACTGGCATTATTGTCAAATTCCGTCTTGTTGGGGCAAGTTCCTTTGGTGCAAGGAATTCGCGAAGCAGGGGATTCCGGCACTCCAATGGTGCTTCAGCAAGATAGCATCAGTCAAAAAGCATTCATGCAGATAGCTGAAAATGTGGTACGTCAGGTAGCGAATAGAAATGAGCAACTGGCACCAACCATGAAGGTTGAAATGCAACCATAAAAACATAAAGCCGGACCAAGTCGTTGGTCCGGCTTTGTATTTTATCCTATTATTTTTCGCCTGTCTTTTAAAACCCTTGTAAAATTATTTGTTGTCAAGATATCTGCATCTTTTCCGGCGTCGACAATAGCACTTCTAAGGAAATTTGAAAGCAATCTGATATTGCCCCCTTTCCAATCTACTTCCATTAACATTTGAATAACCTGTGAGCTAAGCACTTTGAGCTCAAATTTTTCTTCAAGGCATATCTTATGACTGATATGTTCTGCAAGTAATGGGATGTCTTCAATTCGTTCATTCAAGGAAGGAATTTCAATTACTAAGGCAGAAAGCCTATGATAAAGGTCTTCTTGAAATTTTCCATTTTTGATAGCTTTATGCAGATTTTTATGCGTAGCTGCTAAGATTCTTACATCGACGATTACTGAATTGGTTGCTCCAATTGGTTCGATTTCTTTATATTCGATGGCTCTTAAGAGCTTTTGCTGTGTTGTCAGTGGCATATTTCCAATTTCATCAATGAAAAGAGTACCATTTTCAGCGGTTTGAAAAAGTCCCGGCTGATCTTTTTCCGCATTCGTAAAAGCACCTTTTTTATGTCCAAAATACCTGCTGTCAACCAACTCAGAATTGCCTCCGGCCGCATTGCTGATACAATAAGGCTTTTCACTTCTGTTACTATTCGCATGAATAGATTTTGCTACTAATTCTTTACCTACACCACTTTCACCCAGAATTAGGATAGGAGAACAACTTTGAGCAAATTTTACAATTTCTAATTTCAGATCCTGCATTACCTTTGATTCACCAATTATACTGTCCAGGGGATTGCTGACAGGGTTTAATGCTGCCGATTTCACAAATCTCTTATCATTACTATCAATTAAATCTCCCAAAAGACCCATACCATTTTCAGCAGTAAAAAAGTGAATCACTGCTGATTTTGCACATTCATAACCAAATTGTGCTTCCTTTGAAGCATTAACGATGAAAATCGGAATATTTGGGTAATTTTCATTACAGTATGTAAAGAACTGTATCGCTTCATTTTGGACTTTAGATGAACTGTACAAAATTGCAGTGAATCGGTAAGAACTTAGTGCCTTTCTTGCTGCGTTGAGATCTTTGGTGGTCGTAATTTTAGTAGATTGTGTTTCTAATCTGTTCTGTACGTGATACGCACGTTTGGCGTCTTCCTCAATCAAGAGGAGGAGAGTTTGATTTTTTTTGTTCATGAGGATAAAAGATAGTAAAATTATATATAAAATATATTCGTATGCAAATGTATTAAATATATTTTTACTGTGCAAGTTTAATAATTAAATATTAATGTTTTATAAAATTATTTCTTTCATATAAATATAATTGTGTTTTTAATCAATTTGTTAATTGCCGTTTTGAGTAATAATTTGACCTTAATAATATGACAGACCTAAAAAAATCTGTTCATTTGCATTGGTATTAACAAAATAGCATTTAAATTTCAATATTAATCACAAATATTTCCTGATAAAATGACTAAGTACATCGCTTTTGCACTATTTTTTCTGTTTTCTTTTCAAATTTCTGCCCAAAACTGCCGATTTCAACAGAAGGGTGATTATAAAATGTCAGTTGTATTCAATCCCAAAAAACACCAGTACGAGGGGAAGCAGACACTTAAATACTTCAATAATTCGCCTGATACACTTTATAAAGTTTTCTACCACCTTTACAATAATGCATTTCAACCCGGAAGTGGCATGGATATTCGTTCGAGAAATATCAGTGATCCGGATGCAAGAGTCGGTTCTCGTATTAATGCCTTAAAAAAAGATGAAATTGGATATTTGCATGTCGATGCACTGCAGCAAGACGGTAATAAATGCTCAGCCAAAGAGGAAGGAACTATATTGGAAGTCATGCTTTCTAAACCTATTCTACCCAATTCGTCTTCAACTTTTACCTGTCATTTTGAAGGACAAGTCCCAATACAAATTCGCAGGAATGGACGAAATAATAAAGAAGGAGTTGACTACTCGATGGCGCAATGGTATCCCAAAATGTGCGAATTCGATGAACAAGGATGGCATTCGAATCCATATGTTGGTCGGGAATTCTATGGAATTTGGAGTGATTTTGATGTAAAAATTGATATTGACTCAAGATATACAGTCGCTGCCACAGGTGTCCTTCAAGATCCTAATGAAATCGGATATGGTTATCAAGACGAAAATGTCGCAATGAAGAAATTAACTAAAGAACGAACGCTCTGGCATTTTAAAGCTAAGAATGTGCATGATTTTGTGTGGGCTGCCGATACTGCCTACCGCCATGTTAAAGTAAAATATGACGACAAGCTAATGCTGCATTTTTTCTACATTGAAAATGACAAGACCCGCGATTCATGGTCTAAATTTCCGGCGGCAATGATCAAGACTTTTGACTATGCAAATAAATATTTCGGCAGATATCCGTATTCTGATTATTCCTTTATTCAAGGTGGTGATGGTGGAATGGAATATCCTATGGCAACATTAATTACCGGTGAACGAAATATCAACAGTTTGATTGGGGTAGCAATTCATGAATTGATGCACTCCTGGTACCAGGGAATGCTAGCAACCAATGAAAGTCTGTACTCCTGGATGGACGAAGGATTTACAACTTTCGCTTCTGAAAAAATTGAAAATGACCTAAAAAAGCTGGATCTGCTACCGGGACAAAAACCGCTTGAATTTTTCATGGAAGACACCTACAGCACTTTTGTAAAATTCATGAAAAGTGGTAAAGCAGAGCCAATAAGTACGCATTCAGATCATTTTCAAACCAATGCAGCTTACTCCGTGGCTTCTTATGTCAATGGATCTGTATTTTTACAACAATTGGAATATGTTATCGGGAAACCAGCTTTCGATCGTGGCATGCTCCGATATTACGATGAATGGAAATTTAAGCATCCAAATCCAAATGACTTTATTCGGGTAATGGAAAAAGAATCAGGGTTGGAACTAGACTGGTACAAGGAATACATGGTGAATACTACCAATACAATCGATTACAAGATTAAGGAAGTAGAAAAGGAAAACCGAAAAGAAACGAAAATCATTATCGAAAGAGTTGGCAAAATGCCCATGCCGATAGATGTTGAAGTGACTTTTAAAGATGGATCCAAAGAGTTGTGGAACATACCTTTAGACCTCATGCGTGGAGAGAAACTACAAGAAAGAAAAGACATCGAATTCCACCTTGCCGAAACGGATTGGCAATGGACAAACCTAATTTATGAACTAATCATTCCTGGAAGATTAAAACGAGTAGAATCCATCCGTATCGATCCGTCACAGCGATTAGCCGATATGGATACATCTAATAATAGTTGGAGTAGAGAATTTGAAAAGGAAGAATAGAGTGGGCAATAGACACAATGAACCGGCTTTTTAGCATTTTGGATTAATTATTGCAATAAAATCACTATGGAAGAACACGAAATGATTGAGCTGCGTAGCGAAGATGTTCAGGAAATTTTAGGTGCTCCGCCGAACTGGTTGGTTAGGTGGGGCACGGCGCTCATCGTACTGTTGGTAGTACTAATGGGTTGGCTGAGTTATTTCATAAAATACCCGGATGTAATTACTGCTCCGGTGGTTGTCACTACTTCTCAACCGCCTACCTCTATAATTGCCAGAGCCGATGGCATTCTATCTAAAATTTACGTGTCCGAAAAAGATCAGGTTAAAACCGGTGCAACTTTGGCTTTGATTCAAAGTACTGCCAGATATGACGATATCATCAAAGTGGAACAACTACTTGTAGAGTTTCAGAATAGCAAAACAGAGAAATACAAGGACATCAATCCCGGAAAAAACAGACAACTAGGCGAATTACAATCGGAATACAATGCGTTTGTCCAGGCACTGGAAATATTTACTTTTAGCGCCTCAAATCAATATGAAAAAGTAAATGCTAATCAATTAAAAAATCAAATTTCTAAACTTCAAAAGGATCTTTCCTTGATTTCGAAGAAAATTAATGCAACAAAATATGAAAAACTCAATCAAGCAGAACAGTTTTCAGCCAAGCAACGTACACTCTATGCCCAAGGTGTTGTTTCGCGAAATGACCTTGAAAGTGCCAATTCAAAAATATTCGAAATTAAAAATGAGTTGAATAGCTTGGAATCAACTTTTATCAATAAGGAACTTGAAATTGGTACGCTAAAAGCAAAAATTCTTGAAATAAATCAAGGCGCCAATTTGGGAAATTCTGATAAAACAATTAAATTAAAAGAAACGGCAGCAGCACTCCAGGCTGCAATTGAACGTTGGAAACAAACTTATTTGATCACTGCACCCATTTCTGGAAGAGTTTCTTTCTTTAATAAATTTTGGAAAGAACAGCAATTTGTAAAAAATGGAGAAGAACTGCTAAGTATAGTTCCAGATGAACAACAAAACCAACAAAAAATTATAGGAAGGGTAATGATGCCTGTTCAGGGTGCCGGGAAAGTTAAAGAAGGGCAGCGCGTTGTGATACTGTTAGCCAGTTATCCCTACGAAGAATTTGGTACAGTAGAGGCAAAAGTGGGAGGGATTTCACTGATTCCCAAAGACAACATGTACGCCATCCAACTTGATTTCCCTGCTGAAAAATTAACTACCAATTATAAAAAGGAAATCCCTCAAACGCAGCAATTAATCGGTGATGCACAAATCATTACAGAAGAAAAACGTTTTATCCAGCGAATATTTGAAAAAGTTAGAGGAATTTCACACAAGTATTAGAAATTTAGGCTCTTTCTTGTTTTGTAACGGTAGTTGAGTGTCGGAGAATTTTCTTCTTATGATTATTCAGTTCCATTTCACACTGTTGGTGCTCTGCTGAGCATATCTTTTAACGTTTAACCAAAATGCAATAATAAAATACAAAATAGCTGGAGAGCCGAAAGTCAGAAAGCTGACATAAATGAAGTACATTCTGACTCGAGAAGCTGCGATACCCATTTTCTCACCGAGATAAGCACAAACTCCAAATGCCATCGTTTCTATGTTATTTCTAAATAATTCTTTCATCTTAACTAATTTGGGTACAATATTAACGCTTTAAGTAAAATATGCAAATTTATTTGGCTCATTTAACTTATTGACCAACAAATTGGAAGTAATTCTCCTCTAATTATTCTACAAAAAGTACCAAACCTTTGAGATAGCTACCTTCCGGATGAAAGAGGTTGACCGGATGATCAGCAGGTTGAGTCAGATGATGCATTACGCGAACTTGTCGTCCTGCCTCTATCGCTGCAGATACAATTGTGTCATAAAACAATTGTCGATCGACAACTTGTGAACAGGAAAAAGTAAACAGTATGCCTCCGGGAGCTACTTTTTCCAAGGCTAGCACATTTAAGCGCTTGTATCCTTGTACTGCATTATGGCGTTTATCTAAGCTTTTTGCGAAGGCTGGCGGATCTACAATGATTATATCGTATTGAGCATCATTTTTCTTCAAAAAATCCATTACGTCCTCTGCGTGGGAAGTATGAATTAGCGAGTGATCTCCATTCAAAATCGTATTGGCATTGACGAGGTCAATTGCTTTTCCTGAAACGTCGACAGAATCAACCCTTTTTGCGCCATTTAACAATGCATACATTGAAAAACCACCAGTATAGCAAAAAGTATTCAAAACTGTTTTATCCTTCGCGTAAGTTCCCAATAATTTGCGATTATCGCGTTGGTCTAAGAAAAATCCTGTTTTTTGTCCACCTTCCCAATCAATTTGAAATTTGGCGCCATTTTCAACAACAACATCAGCTGTTTTACTTCCAAATAGATATGCGTTTTCAACTGTTGCAGCAAAATCTTTGGGGAGGGATTCTTTGCTTTTATCATAAATTCCATCTATCCGCTTGCCCAAAGTATTTTGGATAGCCTGAGCGATTTCCCTTCTTGACAAATACATTCCTATACTATGGCATTGCATGACTGCAGTATTTCCATAAATATCTACAATTAATCCCGGCAAACCATCGCCCTCTGCATGCACTAAACGGTAACAATTCGTATCTGATGCGTCAGCTATACCGATTTTCTTTCGATAGAGGAAAGCATTTTCTATTTTTTGGTTCCAGAAATTTTGATCAATTTCTTGATATTCAAAAGATATTATACGAACGCTGATACTAGCATCTTGATAATGGCCCGTAGCAATCCATTCGCCCTGCTTGTCAAAAATTTCCACAATATCACCATCTTCGGGACTGCCTTCCATACGGTGAATAGCTCCGGAAAAAATCCAGGGGTGAAATCTTTTTACCGCTTCATCTCTGTGCGCTTTTAATTGTATTTTTATCATAATTTTAAATCAAGCGTAAAAATAATATCAAAACTTAACAAAAACAGCAATGCCGGCTACCAAATTTGCAAATCAAATTTAATTTTGAAAAATGTAGTAAATAATCAAACTTTTAGTATCAGATAGTTACCTTCGGCATAAATTTTCTTTTCATGAATAGAAAAATACAAAATCCCGGCAAACCATTTTTATTCAAACAATTTCAAATTTTTCAAGATAGTTGCGCCATGAAAGTTGGTACTGATGGAGTCCTCCTTGGTGCTTGGGCAAACACAGACCAAGTCAAACATGCTTTGGATATTGGTACAGGCACGGGTATAATTGCCATTATGCTTGCGCAACGCAATACTGGTATTTACGTGGATGGGGTAGAGGTTGAAGAAAAAAGTTCGATTCAGGCAAAAGAAAATATGGTGGCTTCCCCTTTTAGGGAAAGATTAGAGGTTTATCATACCGATATTCAAAGTTTTGCAGCAATTACCAATAATCAATATGATTTAATAGTCAGCAACCCTCCATATTTTTCAGGTGGAACGCTTTCTTCGGCACTTGAAAAAACTACTGTCCGTCATACCGTGAAGTTATCCCATGACGAGCTGATTATCGCTGCCAAAAGACTATTGAGACCGAAAGGCAAATTTTGTGTCATTTTACCATTCACGGAAGGTTTGCGTCTGCAAGAACTTTCAGAAAAATTGGGTTTGTATTGTACCAAAAAAACTGAGGTTAAATCAAAGAGAGAAAAAACAGCAGAGAGGTTGCTGCTTGAATTTCAACTGGAAAAGCAAGTTATGCAAGTGGATGAACTGACCATACTTGCCAATGTAGGAAGGCATGATTACACGCCAGAGTATGTTGCCCTAGTTAAAGAATTCTACACTATTTTATAATATCGATTTTGGATTTTTTTATTTCAAAGAACTCTTGATCTAATTTTTTTTTCATTTATTTGAAAATAAATTTTGAAGTATACTTTTTATTCCATTATATTTGTCACACACTACGAAGGTAGCGATTATCTTTTGGCTCGACATTACAAAGTCAGGGATGCGCGTATGAACTATGGCGTGCTGCAGTAAAGTTGTTGACTTGTCCAACTCAGTTTGAATTTATTCAAGAGATGCAGATTACAGAAAATCATCGGCTACCTTATCGTGTTTTTTTAGGGGCTCCTAAAAGAACCAGCGTTGCTTTCGTAGTTTTTTTCTTTCCATTTTTTTTCTATTCGAAATAATAGTTACCTTTGCGTGATAACAAATCACCAATTTAACTATATGTCCAACGCAATTTATTCTGTACCCAAGGCCATTAATGAGCCTGTAAAATCTTATGCGCCGGGATCACCCGAGAGAAAAGAACTCAAAGCCGTATTGAAGGAAATGAGATCCAGCACATTGGATATTCCAATGGTTATCGGCGGAAAAAATATATTTACTGATCAGAAAAAAACGATCCGATCACCTCATAAGCTATCTCAGGTTTTAGGTACTTACAATCAAGGTGATAGTTCGCACGTAGCAATGGCGATTGACGCTGCATTGGCAGCAAAAGAAGATTGGGAAAACCTTCCTTGGCAAGAAAGAGCGGCAATTTTTTTAAGAGCAGCAGATTTACTTTGTGGTCCCTATCGCGCTAAAATGAATGCTGCCACAATGCTTGGTCAGTCTAAAAATGCGTTCCAGTCAGAAATTGATGCGGTTTGCGAATTAGCAGATTTTTTCCGCTTCAATGTAGAATACATGACGGAAATATATGCCCAGCAACCCTTCAGCCCGGCAACTACCTGGAACAGGTTAGAATATCGTCCTCTTGAGGGATTTATTTTTGCATTGACTCCTTTCAATTTCACATCAATTGCTGCCAACCTCTGCTGTGCTCCTGCGATGTTAGGTAATGTTGTGGTGTGGAAACCGGCAATTTCTCAAGCTTATTCTGCTGCGGTAATTATGGAAATCCTGGAAGAAGCAGGTTTACCAAAAGGCGTAATTAATTTGGTTTTTGTCAGCGGACAAGTTGCAGGTGGTGAAATTTTCAAACATAAAGATTTTGCTGGATTGCATTTTACGGGAAGCACCGGCGTATTTCAGCAGTTATGGCAAACAGTTGGAAACAATATCAATATGTATAAATCTTATCCAAGATTAGTAGGGGAGACCGGTGGAAAAGATTTTGTAGTCGCACATCCGTCTTCTAATCCTAAAGCAGTTGCTGTTGCGCTTTCCCGGGGGGCATTTGAATACCAAGGTCAAAAATGTTCCGCAGCTTCGAGAGCATATATTCCTCAATCGCTTTGGAATGATGTCAAAATGCATTTGACAGCTGATCTCAATGACTTTAAAATGGGAGATGTCGAAGATTTTGGTAATTTCATTAATGCTGTAATTGACGAGAAATCATTTGATTCAATCGCTTCTTATATCGAATTCGCTAAGCATTCAATAGATGCAGAAATAGTCTGCGGTGGAAAATGTGATAAAACAGAAGGTTACTTCATAGAACCAACCGTAATTCTAACCACAAATCCACAGTTCAAGAGCATTTGTGAGGAGATATTTGGACCCGTGCTGACTATTTATGTGTATGAAGACAGCAAATGGGAAGAGACACTTAATCTTGTAGACGCAACATCGCCTTACGCTCTGACCGGAGCAGTATTTTCTCAAGACCGTTATGCGCTGCAAACTGCTTTTTATAAACTACGCAATGCAGCCGGCAATTTTTATATTAATGATAAACCAACCGGTGCTGTTGTGGGACAACAACCATTTGGAGGAGCAAGAGGTTCCGGTACAAACGACAAAGCCGGTTCGGTGCTCAATCTTTTCAGATGGATATCAGCGCGCACGATTAAAGAGAATTTCTTGCCACCTACTGATTACAAATACCCATTTTTATCTTCTGTAGAATAAAAAACAGGGCCCTTTATGTTAAAGGGCCCTGTTTTCATGTATTTATTTTAAATATTTTTTGAAATTAAACAAAATACAATTACCTTTGCGTCGATTTTATCGAATAAAATATATTTTTTAACTTAATTAACACATTTTCAGATGTTTGCAATCGTAACCATAGCTGGTCAACAATTCAAAGTTGTCGAAGGTCAATCGATCTTTGTCCACCAGTTAGAAGCCGCTGAAGGAAGCAGTTTGACATTCGATCAGGTTCACCTGGTGGATAACAACGGCAGCGTATCAGTGGGCACGCCGATTTTAAATTCAGCGAAAGTAACCGCAACGGTGGTCAAACCACTTGTTCTCGGAGACAAAGTAATCATTTTCAAGAAGAAAAGACGTAAAGGATACCGTTTGAAAAAAGGGCATCGTCAACATTTCTCGGAGATCAAAATCAATGCTATTACGGCATAACAGATTGAATTTTAATCTGTTCGTTAAACCTTAATTTTTAAATTTTAAAAGTAACCAGACAATGGCACATAAAAAAGGTGAAGGTAGTACCCAGAACGGCCGTGATAGTATAAGTAAAAGACTCGGCGTTAAACTTTATGGCGGACAAACTGCCAAAGCGGGAAATATTATCATTAAGCAGCGTGGAACTAAGTTCCATCCTGGACAAAACACATATTTAGGCAAAGATTTTACTTTGCATGCATCAATTTTAGGTAAAGTTAGTTTCACTAAAGGAAAAGCAGGTAGAACTTTTGTTCACGTCTTACCATTTGAAGCTCAAGTTGAAGAAACTATTGCTAAAATTGACAAAAAAGCTCCTAAAGTCACTTCCGCACCGGCACCTGAGGCAAAAGCAACTCGTGCTAAAGCTGCAACTAAAGAATTAGTAGCAAAGGCACCTCAAATAGAAGCTCCTGTTGAAGTAGTGGATACGGAGAAATTCGTTCCTACGGTGTCTACAGAAGAAATCGAAATGGACTTTGATGCAGCATTTGACGAACCGGTTGTTGAACCGGTTGTTGAACCAATTGCTGAATCAGTAGTTGAAGCAATTGCTGAACCAGTAGTTGAACCAATTGCTGAACCAGTAGTTGAAGTATCAGGTAAGCCTGACGATTTGAAAAAAATCGAAGGTATCGGTCCAAAAATTGCTGAATTGCTAATTGCAGAAGGAATTATTACTTTTGCTGATCTTGCAGCTGCTTCTGTTGAAAGAATTCAGGAAATTCTTGACGCAGCGGGCCCAAGATATCGTGTTCACAATCCAACTACCTGGGCTCAACAAGCTGACCTAGCTGCTAATGGCAAATGGGATGAACTTGATGCGCTTCAGAAAGAGTTGGATGGCGGAAAAGCGTAGTTTGTAGTTAATAATTAATAGTTAATAATTAATATTGCGGTATCGAGTTGTTCTAACTCGATACCGTTTTTTTTATGATGAAGTATCGTACATGTGTTCATGAATTTCAAATTGGGAAATTCAACATCAGTATAGAAAAAGTTTCGAATATTGATGAGCTCTTCGAAGCACTGCTAGCCAAAGGAGATGCTCATGAAGATGTCAAGGATGAGCGGATTCCCTACTGGGCAGAATTATGGCCTTCGGCACTCGCACTGAGCAAACATATGTGTGAGATGAATATTGAATGGTCTGGCAAAAAAATACTCGAGATAGGGGCGGGATTAGGATTACCGTCCATTGTAGCCGGAAAATTAGGTGGAGATATTACCGTTAGTGACTATTTACCGGAAGCAGTGGCCTTTTCTAAACAAAACTGCTTAAGAAATCTTCATACAGAAGGGAATTTCATCGCTTTGGATTGGAGGGAACCTAATCTTGTTGAACCCGTTGATATTCTGCTTGCCGCAGATATAGCCTACGAGAAAAGAATGTTCCCTTTTTTACCCGGTGCATTTAAACAATTGTGTAAATCTGATGGTCTAATTTTACTAAGCGAGCCTAATCGTGCATTTGCAAAACCATTTTTTGCAGAAATGCAGAAAAATGGCCTGAAAGTAAAACAATCCGTTCAGGTTGAGCAATCTTTATTCGGAGTGGATTATTTGGTCAATATTTTCGAAATCAGGCTATCATAGTGCCAGGATCTCAGCTAAAGCCAATAGATCCGCATTGATAAATTTAGGCTTGTTAATGGCGTCATCAAAGGAAGTATAGCTTATTTCGTTGTTATGCTGACCGATCATTACATTTTTTTTACCACTTAGTAATGCTCCTACTGCTGCATGTCCTAATCGACTGGCAAGAACCCTGTCAAAACAGGTAGGGGAGCCGCCCCGTTGCAGATGTCCGATAATGGCTACTTTCGTATCGTAATAATCAAAACGCTCCTGAACAATTTTTGCAACCTCGATGGCGCCTCCATATTTGTTTCCTTCAGCGACAATAACAATACTAAATAATTTGTTTCTTTTGGCACCTTTTTTCAGCATCATTATCAAATCTTCAACTGAAGAATCAGATTCCGGCAATAATACTGCACTTGAACCTGCGGCTATACCTGTATTAAGTGCTATATAGCCCGAATTCCGACCCATCACTTCTACGAAAAATAAGCGATTGTGTGAGTCTGCGGTATCTCTGATTTTATCCACTGCTCGCATGGCTGTATTGACGGAAGTATCAAATCCGATAGTGTAATCTGTGCCATACAAGTCATTATCGATGGTACCGGGAATTCCCACAAACGGAATGCTGTACTCCTCGGAAAAAATCTTTGCCCCTGTAAAAGTACCATTACCACCAATAGCAATACAGGCATCAATATCATTCGCCATCAAAGATTCATATGCCAGCTTTCTTCCTTCTACAGTCATAAACTCCATACTTCTTGCCGTTTTCAGCATGGTACCACCACGATGCATAATATTAGCTACATCATTACTCTCAATTCTTTGAATGTCCCCTTTTATCATGCCGTCATATCCTCTGTAAATTCCATAGACGTGCAAATCATTAAAAGTTGCAGTCCGAACTACTGCTCTAATGGCTGCATTCATTCCCGGAGCATCTCCCCCTGAAGTAAAAATTGCAATTCTCTTAATGTCGTTGGTATGTTTCATAGTATTCGCTTCGCTGTTTGTTGCGCTTCGCGCGTTTGTTGCGCTTCGCGCGTTTGTTGCGCTTCGCGC
>JBMOJB010000009.1:0-53735 GCA_049316985.1 Saprospiraceae bacterium
GTTTGAAAAGCTGGGGTTTTTCTATTATTTTCAGAAAGATATCGTGTGTAATATCTTCTGCCAGCGCAGCATTTTGCCAGAGCATGCGGTACAAAAAACGAAAGATGGCTTTGCTATAGCGATCGTATAACACCTCGAAAGCGCTGGAATCTCCGGCCTCGATATGTTTCATCAGCGCTTCATCAGAACATGCGGTGTATTGTATGTTGGGCCCCAACCTCATTTATTCGATGATTTCCATGAGGATTCTGAATCCTATTGCAGGAGAGGGAGCGCTGTATTTCTTCTGGGATTGTATAGTACAATCTACAGGCAGGTCTTCCCAGCTTCCACCTTTGGCAATTCCTTTAGTCTGCACCATTTCTGCCACATTACCTGACATTCCATACAGTCCAAATTCATTAGGGAAATAAGTATTGCCCTGGACAGTAAAGAAACCTCCATCTTTAGAATCCAGTTCGCTGGTACAAGTCTTGCAAGGTTCATCGAGAGAATTGAAATTGCTGAGGAAGCAGCCTTTAAGATTGCGGTAATCGGGGCCTCCCCAGGGATAGTTGACCTGTTTTTTTCCGGCTAAGGCCGCAAATTCCCATTCACTTTCTGTAGGCAGACGGAAGATGACTTTTTTCCATTTCCTTTTGGCAGGATCTTCCTGGTTATAGGTATTGGTAAGCCATTTGCAGAATTCTATAGCACTTTCGTAAGTCATATTTTGCGCAGGCATAAAATCGCCGTCGGGATGTCCGTGTTTAAACAGTATTTTATCGTCTAAAGTCTTGTATTTTTCAGGCAGCAAGGATTTCCACGCTGTTTTCTCTGCTTTGACTTGGTTCAGGAGTTCGAAGTTTTTTTCTTGCAGTAAAGCAATCAGAAAATAGTTGTACTGTTGGTTGGTAATTTCGGTCTCTGCAAAATAAAGCCTTTCCTTCACTCTTTTGAAGGTGTTTTCAATTTTTTTAACTTCCCATAAGGGTATATCGAGCTTAGGCCCATTGTGCTGTGTATCGGCATTTGCCTTTTTCAAGAGTAGGCAGCAAATGATAAGAACTGCCAAAAAGACTTTATTTGTATGTTTCATCTTATTATCTGTATTTGGATTAAAAAATAGTTTTGCATGCCGGCACAATTCTATTTACACCTCACTTTGTAAAACGTTCAGTGAAAGTAAAAAAAAAAATCGCCTTCCGGCAAATTAGGAAGGCGATGTCATGAAGTAAATCTATATGAATTGTATTTTATCAATACAATTATAAGTACTACAATTTTATAAATTTTTCAATTTGAACCTTACCATTGACTTTGTATTCGAAAAGGTAAGGTCCTTTGGGAAGGTCTTCTATTGGAATCTCTGTCTGATTGAACGCCGGATTGCTTTGTATAAGCCGACTATATACAGTCACTCCTTGCATATTCGTAATGGATAAAGTGACGTCATCCTGAGGAGCAGTGTAGGATACCAATAACAGTTGAGATGCCGGATTGGGCCAGATCGACACCGGTAAATGACCACCTATTGGTTTTACAGGCAAAGTAACTGCAGTAAATTGCCCGGGATTGAAGGTAATATCCATAGTACACTGTGCCTCGCCGACACCATCAAATTGCAGAAAGTACTCTGTATCGGGGCTGCAGGGGAACGTTATATTGTTGGCTGCGAAAGGAAGTTTGTGAATATTTGCACAATCAATTGCCGTCAAGTTGCAAGGTGCTGAACACCCAGAACCGCTGAGACTGCCACTGCAAGTGCCAGACCATAACGTTAACTGTGTATCACTGGAACCCCAATAACCACTAAAGCAATTGTACGATATTATCGTAAAACTCATGGATGATCCAGTGGTCTTCACCTTATAGAAGACCGGGTTGTCTTCATTTCCGGAACCACAGCCAGGAAAAATATCGACAAAAAGATTATCCTGATTGGGCATTCTGAAAGTGAAAGGAGATGAAGAGGGAAAAGAGTAGTAGGTGCAAGGTCTATTCTGTACCATTGGAGTTTGGGCATTTAATATCCCGGAAAATGTAAAGACCAATAGTAGGTAAATTGTATTTTTCATAATGCATTGTTTTTTGATTATTCCCCAAAAGTAAGTGGATTAACGATAACAGTCAATTACATTTTTATCACTTTCTAAATGAGCGCATAATATTATTTCTTTGCAAATTGTTGAATATCAATATTTAAAACAAGTAATTTGACTATTTTTCTAAAAAGTCAATTATGTTCCAGCATTAATATATTTCTCTGCGAGCAAAAAAATCGCCCTCCAGCAAAGCCGGAAGGCGATAATATTATTAAAAGAATAACTGCCGTAAGGCAGAAAAAAAATATCATCAAATTTTCAAATCTTCAAATTTTCAAATTCGCTTTACCCTTTTTTGTTTTTCTCAATTACTGCGTTAGCAATATTCGTTGGTGCCTCAGCGTAGTGGCTGAATTCCATCGTAGAAGATGCACGACCTGAAGTGATGGTACGCAATTGAGTTACGTAACCGAACATTTCTGCCAAAGGAACATCAGCCTGGATAGCGATTGCACCACCCATACGAGTTTCTTGTCCTTTAGGCATACCACGACGACGGTTAAGGTCACCGATTACAGAACCTGTATATTCATCAGGTGTGATTACTTCCAGCTTCATGATTGGTTCCATCAATTTTGGACCACAGTTCTTAGCTGCTTCACGGAAACCTTCTTTCGCACACAATTCGAATGCGATAGGCTTTGAATCCACAGAGTGCATAGATCCGTCAAATACACGAACTTTCATGGATTCGATATTGTAACCAGCAAGGATACCATTGTTCATCATAGATGTAAAGCCATCGGTAACCGGCTTGATGTAGTTCTTGTCGATAGCACCACCTACGATAGCCCACTCGAACTGCAATTTCTTCTTTCCAGATTTGAAGTCATCGCTATCCAAGAATTCTTGATCAGCAGGACCCAATTCAAATTCCATATCGGCAAATAGACCCGATCCACCTGATTGTTTTTTCAACTTCTCGCGGTGAGATACTTTTTTGGTCAATGCCTCTTTGTAAGATACCTGAGGTTCTCCTTGATTGCATTCTACTTTGAACTCACGACGAAGACGATCCACGATGATTTCCAAGTGAAGCTCACCCATTCCAGAGATAACCGTTTGGTTGGTCTCATCGTCAAAACGAACTTTGAATGTAGGATCTTCTTCAGCCAATTTAGCCAAAGACATACCCAATTTATCCTGGTCCTTCTGCGTTTTAGGCTCAATAGCGATACCAATTACCGGCTCAGGGAATACCATTGATTCCAACACGATTGGATGATCTACATCGCAAAGTGTATCACCTGTACGGATATCTTTAAAACCAACTGCTGCAACGATATCACCCGCTTCAACACGGTCAATTTGTTGTTGTTTGTTGGCATGCATTTGATACAAACGAGAGATACGCTCCTTATCACCCGAACGAGTGTTCAATACATAAGAACCGCCATCCAATGCTCCAGAATAAACACGTATAAAGCAAAGACGACCTACGAAAGGATCCGTTGCGATTTTGAAAGCTAATGCAGTGAAAGGCTCAGAAATAGATGGCTTGCGCTTAACTTCCTGATCAGTCTTAGGATTTGTACCTGTTACGGCTTCGATATCCAAAGGAGAAGGTAAGAAATAACAAACAGCATCCAAACAAGCTTGAACTCCTTTGTTTTTAAATGCAGAACCACACATAACCGGTGTCATCTTCATATCCAATACCGCCTGACGAATTGCAGAACGCATTTCTTCGATGGTAATCGAATTCGGATCTTCGAAGAATTTCTCCATCAATACATCATTGTATGACGCAGCTTCTTCTACTAGTAACTGACGGTAGTGATTCACATCATCCACCATATCAGCAGGAATTTCTACTTCCTGAAATGTTGCACCTTGTCCATGCTCGTCCCAAACGATTGCTTTACCACTTACCAAGTCGACAACGCCTTTGAATTTCTCTTCAGCGCCGATTGGTAATTGCAAAGGAATTGCATTTGAACCCAATTTTGCTTTCATATCCTTAACAACATTAAGGAAATCTGCACCTGAACGGTCCATTTTATTAACGAAAGCGATACGAGGCACTTTGTAGCCATCAGCCAAACGCCAGTTGGTTTCAGATTGAGGCTCAACACCGTCAACCGCAGAAAACAAGAACATCAAACCATCCAATACACGTAAAGAACGGTTTACCTCAACGGTAAAGTCAACGTGACCCGGTGTATCGATGATATTGAAATCGTATTTTTGTCCGGCGACATCCCAAGTACATTTGGTAGCAGCTGAAGTAATGGTGATACCACGCTCTTGCTCTTGCTCCATCCAGTCCATGGTAGCTGCGCCTTCGTGTACTTCACCAATTTTGTGGGAAACTCCCGTATAATAAAGGATACGCTCGGTGGTAGTTGTCTTACCCGCATCAATGTGGGCAGCGATTCCGATATTGCGCGTGAATCTTAGATCCTTTGCCATGATTTTTTTATTTGTATGATTTTAAAAAAAAACTGATTTATGATATTTTATTTTGAAAATAAGATTTCCTTAGTAATAATATTTTCAAAATTTGTTTAAATTAAAAACATTGTAAATCAATAAATTAAATATTAAATTAATGTTAATTTATTGTGCTCCTTTAGAAGAATGTCGTAGTCTGACTAATATCAAACTACGACAGATAATGCTTAATCAAATTTGAAGATTTGATAATTTGAAGATTTGATAATACTTTGAACTCCTTCGGAGTTTTTTTACTAAGCGGTCTCAATCTGAATTAAGAAACTAAACAATTTAGCTATGGGCTTAAAAAAGTACGTTACGTGTATTCAACGAAGTTGAAAACAAAAAATATCATCAAATTTTCCAGCCTACCGGCAGGCAGGCAAATCATCAAATTTTCAAATTCGCTTACTAGCTTCTGAAGTGAGCGAAAGCCTTGTTGGCTTCAGCCATACGATGCGTATCTTCTTTCTTTTTAACTGCGGCACCTTCACCTTTGCTTGCGGCGATGATTTCAGCAGCTAATTTTTCGATCATACCTTTACCACTACGAGCGCGGGCATATTTGATCATCCATTTCATACCTACAGAAATTTTGCGCTTAGGGCGGATTTCGATAGGAATCTGGAAGTTAGCACCACCGATACGCTTAGAGCGAACTTCTACTTGTGGCATCACATTATTCAATGCTTTTTTCCACACAGCGTGCTCATCTTCACTGGTACGGGTTTTTACAATTTCCAAAGCAGAATAGAAAAGGTCAAAAGAGATACTTTTCTTTCCGTCATACATTAGGTTGTTCACGAATTGAGTAACCATTGGGTCACTGTAACGTGGGTCAGCGGCTAAGAACCGCTGTTTTGGTTTTCTTTTTCTCATTTTTTGAAAAAAATAGTTTAAAAACGCCTGTCAGTGTATATCTGTCAAATTTTTTCAATGCCTACTACAAAATTTGTTCAGCAAGGCGTGTTGACTATTGGATATACATTCATTGCGCTCCGATCTTCTCTCCGTAATCCAGAGATACTCAAATCTTAATGAAAAATTAATTTTTGCTGGCACTAGAATGTAAAAAATGGGTTAGACCCTATTCTAATTACTTTTTGCCTTTTGTTGCTACAACTGCAGCTTTTTTCTTCGTTCCGTATTTTGAACGAGATTTTTTACGTCCGGTAACACCTGCAGTATCCAGGGCTCCACGAACGATGGTGTATTGTACACCCGGTAAGTCTTTTACACGACCACCGCGCACCAAAACGATTGAGTGCTCCTGTAGGTTGTGACCTTCACCCGGAATGTAACAGATTACTTCAAAGCCGTTGGTCAAACGAACTTTGGCAACTTTACGCAAGGCTGAGTTTGGCTTCTTAGGTGTAGTCGTATATACACGAGTACACACACCGCGACGCTGAGGACAGCCTGTCAACTTACGTGACTTGCTTGTCTCAGTGATTTTCTCACGCCCAGAACGTACTAACTGATTAATAGTAGGCATTGTTAAAAAAATTTGTTAAATAATTGTAATGTTATAATAAATTGAATATCAATCTAATAAGCGTTGTCGATCACTAATTAAGTTAGTGCAGACCAAAACGAGTGCAAAGGTAGGTTGTTTTGGATAAAATTCAAACTATTTATCAATAATATTGTGAGAATATTGATAAATATATTGAGTGGGCTCTTATTTTGGAGCTGTATCTATAGAATTTATTCAAGTTGAGAAGTGCAATCCGTATATTCAGTTGATAAGCCATAAGATTCGAAGTATTTTGAGAAAGCTAAATATTACTCAACTATTACTCCGTCATAAATATCAGCAAAAGGAATCTTAACATCAAGCGTTTTAATATGAAATGCAACTTCACTAGCTTGGAAGATAGTCTTTTGCCAAAAATCTTGTTCCCCACGGACATGTGTAGTAATCTCGTGGCGATTTTGATCGATTAATACATATTCTTTAAGACTGTCAATTGATCTGTACTTTTCAAACTTCTTGCCTTTGTCGTATTTTCTGGTACTTGGCGATAGCACCTCCACTATGACTAGCGGATTGGTTATGAGATCTTTTCGATCTTTGTAAAAAATAGGGTATTCACAAATGACTAATGCATCGGGATATACAACGGCATTTAAATTTTCAACTCGCACTTTCATGCCCTCTACTAGCACATGATATTTTTTATCTAAATTTCTCAAGTAAATGTGAAGCTGCACCGCCAAATTAGTAGCGATTAAATGATGGTTAAATGTTCCTCCTGGCATGGGTATAATGAAGCCGTTGTCGAATTCGCTTTTTTCTACAGCGCGCTCTTCTAAGGCAAGGTATTCTTCCAACTTATATTGTTTTCCTTTTTCATGGATGGAAGATGGTGGAATAAAGGTGCTTTGTTGATTTGAATGGGTAGCTGATTTTTCAGAATTAAGTACACTCATCTAATTTGAAGATTTGAGGATTTGAAAATTTGATAATATTTTGCCTGCGTTTCGGAAGGTAGCGACTCCTTCGGAGTTTTTTCGATATTCGTGGTTTTTATTCGCAATTCACTTGGTTGTCAATCGTAAGACAATTTGCAAAACTGAATAGTTTTGAAATCAACACAAGTGATTTCAAAATTACTGTCATATTTTCAAATTCGAAATTATTGTCTTTTTACAAAGATAAACAGAAAATTCTTAAAGGAAAAGTTAATACTTTTAGCAATTAGGAATTTTATCTGGGATTAACATTCAATAAAATAATTCGCTTGGATTGAGAATGCTGGTTGGTTACATAATATTATATATTTGCAAAAAAATCTCTGCCATTGTCCGAAAGAATTGACGACATATTGAAAAAAGTTCGACAGATTGAGATCAAGTCTAAGGGATTGAGCACACATCTGTTTTCAGGGAAATACCACAGTACTTTCAAAGGAAGAGGTATGTCGTTCTCAGAAGTAAGAAGTTATCAGTATGGAGACGATGTGCGCAATATCGATTGGAATGTGAGCGCTAGAACGGGTGATACACACGTAAAAGTATTTGAGGAGGAAAGAGAACTTTCTTTGATATTGATGATTGATGTTAGTAAATCCTCCTTCTGGGGAAGCGGCACACAATTTAAGTCGGATTTAATGGCAGAGATTGTGGCAGTATTGGCATTTTCGGCGGCTCAGAATAATGATATGACAGGATTATTGCTCTTCTCGGATAAAGTTGAACTTTTTATTCCACCCAAGAAAGGCAAAGCACACATACTATATATGTTGAGAACCTTGCTGAGTTATCAGCCGGATCATGTGAAGACGGATCTGAGTACTGCGATGGAATTTGTCAATAAAGTGATCAAGCGCCGAAGTATTTGTTTCATCATGTCAGATTTTGTTGGTGCGGACTATCAAAACAAGCTGAGCGTCTTGGCTAAAAAACACGATGTAGTCGGAATCAAGGTCAATGATGATCTTGAATGCCAATTGCCAAATGTAGGATTATTAAAGGTTGTTGACCCTGAAACGGGGCAAGAGTTTTGGCTAGATAGTGCATTAAGTAGTTTTAGAAATCAGTACGCACAAAAGTTCATCGAGCATGAAAATAATTTTCAGGAAGTTTTTTCTAAATGTGGAGCTGAATTTTTGAAAATTAAAACAAGTGCTTCGTATATTCACGCTTTATTAGCATTTTTTAAAAACCGATAAGCCTGAATCGCACATTTTTCAAGGTCGATTTTATGAAGATACACATGAAAAGGAGTACTTTTCTCTTTTGGATTTCTTTTTTTTGCATTTTGATTAAAGCGGATGCTCAGGATGCTGTTTTCTCGCAATTCTATGCTTCACCAGTTTTGCTCAATCCGGCATTTACAGGAAGTACGCTGGCACCCCGTGTTTCGCTGAACTACCGCGATCAATGGCATAATATTCCCAATGCCTTTGCAACTTTTGCGGCTTCATACGATCAGTTTTTTGACAAAATCAATAGCGGTATTGGAGTTACGTTGATGAATGACCAACAAGGTGATGGGATTATCGCCAAGAACAACGCAAATATTACCTACTCCTATAGACTGCAAACGCGCAATCACTTGACTTTGAAATTGGGTGTTGAAGCGGGAATCGGTCATTCGAGTCTGGATTGGAGTCGTTTGGTTTTTTTAGATCAGATAGATCCGGTCAATGGAGTTTCGGGTGCCGCTTCGCAGGAAATTGCCCCGGCTTCACTTTCGAAAACTTATGCTGATTTTGGTGCAGGTCTGGTGGCCTACAATAATAAATTCTACGTTGGCGTTTCACTGAAGCATTTGAATAGCCCCAATATTAATTTTCTGGATAAGAATGCAAATATTAATACCGGACTACCGACAAGATTTACTTTTAATACGGGATATGAATTTGTTTTTAAACAAAATCGCAAAAATCGTCCCGTTACATACATATCACCTTACTTATTACTCGTGCGACAAGGTCCTTTCGGCATGATTAACGTAGGTGCCCAAGGTGGAATGCAAGGATTTTTCGGTGGACTTGGCTTTCGGCATGCTTTTCGCAATTCAGATGCGGTCATTGTTAATTTCGGAGTCCAAAAAGGTATATTCAAAATTGGTTACAGCCATGATATTACAGTCAATGGTTTACCCAATTCCTGGGGCGCGCACGAATTGTCCTTACTGCTCAATTTTGACGAATTGTATGACAGAAGTAAACCCAACTACAACGATTGTTTCAGGTTTTTCCGTTAGGACTTTATGAAATTTTGTTAAAGTTGTTAGTTAAAATATAAAAAATTCAGAAAGTTTGCGTTGTAAGTAATGAAAATTCGTTTTTATCGTTATATTTGCACCGTTTTGTAATTATAATTAATCCAAACATCTTTTAAAAAAGATAAAACATTCAAAATCAATATTTTATTTCGATGATGAAAAGTGTGTTGAAATTATTCCCCTTATTATTAGTAGCTCTTTTATTTGGAGCTTGCAGCAAGAAAGAAAAATCTGCTACTACCGGTTGGAACTACAATGATCAAAAATGGGGCGGCTTCGAACGTATAAAGTACGAAGGTCAGGTTACTGGTCCGAATCTAGTTTTGATTCAGGGAGGTACTTTAAGTATGGGTGTAACAGCCGAAGATGTCATTAAAGACTGGAACAACGTACCAAGACGTGTTACTGTTTCTTCTTTCTATATGGACGAAACAGAAGTTTCTAACCTTGATTATCGTGAATATCTTTATTGGTTAGACAGAGTTTATGGAGAATCTTATCCAGAAGTGTATAAAATGGCTTTGCCGGATACCTTGGTATGGAGAGAGGAGCTTTCGTACAATGAGCCTTACGTAGAGAATTATTTCCGCCACCCATCTTATGCTGACTATCCTGTAGTGGGTGTCAACTGGGTTCAGGCGAATGAATTCTGCAAATGGCGTACTGATCGCGTTAATGAAATGATCCTTATCGAAAGAGGTGTTTTGAATAATGCTGAAAATCCAAAAGATGCAGATAACTTTAACAGTGAAGCCTATTTAGTAGGTCAATACACTGGTAATGTAAGAAAGAATCTTAAGGATTTTGAAACAGGAGGTGAGCGTCAGGTTCGTTTCGAAGATGGTATATTGTTGCCATCTTATCGTTTACCAACTGAAGCTGAATGGGAATACGCTGCTTTGGCTTTGATTGGTAAACAAGAAGGTTCAAAAGACGAGAAGATTTCTGATCGTCGTATTTATCCTTGGGATAATAATACAGTACGTTACAAAAAACGCAATAACTACCAAGGTGAAATGTTAGCTAACTTCAAGCGCGGACGTGGTGACTATATGGGTGTGGCTGGTAAGTTGAATGATAATGCTTCGGTTACTTCTCAGGTACGTTCATTCATGCCAAATGATTTCGGTTTGTACAACATGGCAGGAAATGTATCGGAGTGGACTATGGACTTGTATCGTCCGATGACTTCTTCTACACTTCGTGACGTTGAAAATCATGACTTGAACTCTTTCCGTGGTAACAAATATACCACTAAGGTATTGGATGAAAATGGCAAGGCAGTTGAGAAAGATAGCTTAGGTCGTTTGAAATACCGTGAAGTTCAAGATGATGAGGCTGCTAATCGTGAAAACTATAAATACGGTAGCAACGGTATTTACAACTTCCTTGACTCTGATAAGTCATCTAACGTTACCTACAACTATGGTAAATCATCATTGGTAAGTGATAAAGCTCGCGTTATCAAAGGTGGAAGCTGGGCAGATCGCGCACACTGGATGTCTCCGGGAGCACGTCGATTCAGAGAAGAAGATAAGGGTGATCGTTCAGTTGGTTTCCGTTGTGCAATGGCTCGTCTAGGTGGTCCAATAAGCAATGACGATACTGGAGGTAACAACTTCAACGTGAAGCAAAAGAAAGTTAACAGACGTTACAAATAATATTGATGTGATCATACACTAAAAAAGCCTCTGATAAATCAGGGGCTTTTTTTTATTGTATGGATTCTCTAAATTCAAATTTGTGAAAAAAAATAGTTTTTTTTCGAAAAAAAAATCAAAATAATTTGCAAAAAGTTATTTAGCGTTGTATGTTTGCATTACCAAACGAACCAAGTATTGGTTCCACAGATAAGTATTGTTTTTCATGGCTTATATGTGCCTCAAGGCAGTGATGTCTTGGGGCATTTTTTATTTATGCCACTCAAAGGTATTAATCATGTGCATAATGTCTTTTTTCATAAATTCAAATACCGGCTGCAGTGAATCAGGCCGAGATTCAGTATTGAAATAAAGCGAGCCTCTCATAAAGTGTTTTGTGGAATCAGTTAAATAGAACTGAAAAGGTGAAGCCGCAGCACCCTCAATATCAAACAAAAAACCACTTACTTGATTCGGTTTTTGGATTTTGATCTCATCAATATAATCGGCTTTGATATTATGCTTGCCCGCCAAAGTAAAGGCATCATTGTGTAGTTTTTCCAAAGAGTTTTTAGAATCAATTGGATAGTAGCTGCAGTGTATCCTTGCATCAAATTGTGAAACGTAAATATCAAACCAACACTCGTCTTTTGCTTTTTCATCAAAAAACAAACTATCCTTTACGATTTGTGCATATTTTGGGTATTCAAAATTAAATTCACAATAATTTTTATCAAAAGTTTGATAGGCTTTTTCCGGGTATTCGATTCTTGGAAATCCTCTTGGCTTTGGAGTGAAAGTTGCTTCATCACAAGAAGTGGTCACCAGTCCAAGGAAAGTCATTCCCAAAAGAAATTTCAGTTGCATAGTTTTGAAAGTTTAGTAGTAATTTTAATTATTTTGTAAGCAAGCGCGTGTTTTACTTGCTCTGCTATGGATAAAGAATGGCTTTAGCATAATTTTCCCAGCTCATTAAATAAGTTGCTGATTCAACATTGGCTCGAGAAATAGGTTTACTTATTGCACTGTCCATTACCCTGGCCATGTCTTCAATATCATCGGGTTCGGCCAGGTATCCATTAAATCCGTCTTTGATTGTCTCTGGGAAATGCCCTACTCTTGTAGCGACAATTGGCATTTTGAAATTATAAGTCAAGGACTCAACCCCGGAAGGAGTTGCATAAAGATAAAAAAGCAATACAACATCGCTGATCTGAAAGTACTTGTGGACATCTTCATTGGCGACGAACTCATTTTTGATCAGTACTTTATCTTCAATGCCCAGTGTTTTAACCAATTCCAGGGGATTATAATTGCGTTCGTCATCAGATTTTTTCAGAAATACACTTTTAGCAATTCCGAAGAGTGTATTTTTTATTTTTGTAGAAAATCGGGAATTGTCCAAAGTATTCCAAAAAGACTCTCCGCAAATCACAAGTGATACATCATCTCTTTTCTTAGCCAATTCACTGAACGCCTCAATTGCATGGTGCAATCCTTTGTATTTTCTAATAAATCCAAAGAATAAGAAAACGTGCTTTTTTAACCCATGTTCCTTTTTGAATTTTTCCACATCGAATGCTGCTTGTGGTTTGAATAAATCGTAAATAGGATGAAATAACTTTATTACGGTTTGTCTATCTTTTTTTTCTGTTCTTCTCCCTGTTTCGTTGATTTCAAATTTGGCATTCGGCAGGAGTTTTTCTAACTCATCTACAGTTTTATAAGCATGGGTAATGTAGGTATGTGCCGGTTTAATACCAAATTTGGTTAATCGTTGGTCAATGCTACTATTTTCCTTTTGAACTACGAAATGCAAATCAAATATTACTTCTATTCCCTTGTGTTTGCGAAGTTGTCGAGCGATATAACCAAGTGGAAGTCCTTGAATAGCGATTGACCATTGGAAAATCACAATGTCGGGTTTCAACTCAACAATCTTAGTCACTGTTTCATTCCAGGAGAAAGGATTATTGTAATTGGTAATGTATTGAACTTTAATGTCTGTGCCTGCGAGAAGATCCATTTTACTGGTTTTGTCGACAAATTCTCTTGGGATAATTGCTGGATATTGTTGAGTCCAGGAAACTATGTGTACCTCGGTGTCCTCAAAAGAATCCAAAGCTTTTGCCAGTGAAGTATTGTAGTTGGAAATTCCTCCTTTAAATTTTGGTCCGGGTCCAAAGCAAACGATGCGCTTCATAATGTAAATATGAGATAAAACAGCTGTAAAATGTTGTAAAGATAGCAAAACTTAGTGGGGTTGGCGGTTTTTTTGGTAGATTCGCACTTGAAATAATACAGATTTTGATGATGGTAAAAAATTATTTTTCACTTATAAAATTTAGCCATACGATCTTTGCGATGCCATTTGCCATGGTTGGTTTTTTTCTTGGAACCTTGTATGAGTCTAAACCACTTGATCTTCAAATGCTGGGTTTGGTGGTTCTTTGTATGGTATTTGCAAGAAGCGCTGCTATGGCTTTTAACAGGTTTCTGGATAAAGATATTGATATGGCTAACCCAAGGACAAAAGTCAGAGAGATTCCTTCTGGTGTGATTAAAGCCAACAATGCACTGTTGTTTGTTCTGATGAATTGTGTGGCGTTTATCATAACCACATATTTTATTAATTCCTTGTGTTTTTCCTTGTCTCCTATCGCACTATTGGTTGTTTTGGGATATAGTTATACCAAACGTTTCACCTTCCTTTGTCATTTAGTGCTTGGTTTAGGATTATCATTGGCTCCAATCGGTGCATTTATGGCTGTCAACGGATATTCGGCACCCATTCCAATCTTATATTCAGTTGTTGTGCTTTTGTGGGTTGGTGGATTCGATGTGATTTATGCACTTCAAGATGAAGAATTTGATCAGTCTCAACGTTTGTTTTCAATACCTGTAGCACTTGGTGCGAGAAAGGCTTTATTGTTATCACTAATCATGCACATTTTTAGTGCGGCGATATTAATTTATGCCGTTTACACAAGCTGGGAGAATTTTAAAGTTTTTGGCTGGGTTATTTGGTTGGGTGCAGCCTGCTTCATTTCTCTGTTGTTTTACCAGCACACACTTGTTAAGTATAACGACCTGTCAAAAGTTGACCTTGCATTTTTTACAACTAATGGAATAGCTAGTCTGATCTTTGGAACTCTATTTATTGTTGATATTTATTTTTAATTAAATTTCATTAGAACGCAATCAATTTTTCACATGTTTGAACATCTTCTGCGAGACCATATTAAGAAAATTGCAATTCGACCACATGATAGTCAATCTCCTGAAACGGAATCACAGAAATTGATTTCCTTAGCGGCCAACGAAAATGCATTTGGTTCCCCGGGAGAAGTTAAATACAACCGATATACCAATTTTTTGCAGGATAATTTTATTCAAAGTATCGCAAATATTAAAAAGGTAGATGCTTCCCAGATATTTGTAAGCAATGGATCGGAAGCGGTATTAGCACATGTTTTAAGCATATTTTGTGAACCTGTTGATGACAACATAATTGTATGTACACCATCCAGCCCACTCTACGAAAAACTGGCTCAATGGCAAAACATAAAAGTAAAAAAAGTCGATTTAACTGACGATTTTCAGTTGGATATTGAGGCAATAGCATCCAGTATCGACAATTTTACAAAGATCATTTTACTTTGTTCACCCAACAATCCTACAGGCAATTCTTTCAGTTTCAATGATATTGAAATTCTGCTGCATAATTTTGATGGAATTTTAATAGTAGATGAAGCTTATATTAATTTTTCTAAACAGCATAGTCTTTTAGCATCGCTTTCGGAATTTCCAAACTTGATTGTTGTGCAAACACTTTCAAAAGCCTGGGGCTTGGCCGGTTTGCGAATTGGAATGGCCTTTGCCAATCCTGCAATTGTTGAAGTTTTAAAAATAGTTGGTTCTAGCTATACCATTGCTCAACCTAGTCTTGAGATTGCATTGAAAGCCATCGAGCAGCTCGATTTGATTAATAGTTGGATTAAAGACTGTGTGTCGCTTAGAGCATACCTGATTCAGCGTTTGGAAAAGTTGCCGATCTGTGAGAAGGTATTTCCATCAGATGCCAACTTCCTTTTAGTGAAATTCAACGATGACGCGACATCAATGTGGAAATATTTGTTGAAAAATGGCATTTCTGTAAGGTATTTGCCCGGATTGCCTAATTGTCTGCGAGTAACTGTTGGCACTTTGCAAGAAAATGAAAGATTAATTGTTTTGATGGAAAATTACTCCAAGTAAACCTTCTGCGAGAATATATATGTTAAAATCGTAATAATTGAACTCTTTTGAAATAAAACAGTGTAATTTTGCATCTCAAATGCTAAATTATTTCATGTTCTATTTAAAAATAAATTATTTTATAGTACTTTTTGTAGTTTACACGTGTTCGCCATTATGCTCCATAGCACAAGAAGTGGGTTATTCCGGGCTTTTTCGCGATGAAATGCAAGGCAGAAGGACAGCCAGTGGTGAATTATATGACATGAACAAACTGACTGCTGCACATAAGCGTTTTGCTTTCGGTTCTACCATAAAAGTAACCAGATTAGACAACCAACGTTCGGTTATCGTAAGAGTAAACGATCGCGGACCCTATCAGAAAGGCAAGATTGTTGAATTGTCCAGATTTGCCGCTCGTGAAATCGGACTGACTGAAGGAGAAGTAAAAGTAAAAGTGGAATTGATCTTACAGGCCAATGATAATGAAGATATTCGGCCTCCGAAGCCTGCGCCGGTGGCAGATACACCCGATCGGCGTGGTAATAAATCCAAACTGAAAAAGAAAAACGTGAAGCTTGTTTCATCTGCTACAGCTGAAAAAGCGGTTGTAATACCTTCTAAAACTACTTTTCAGGCTGAGAAAAAAGAGCGTACAGCGGTTGCGCAGCCAGCTGCATCTAAAACACCTATTCCTAAAAGCCAAATTGGAGGAGATCTCTACAAAATACAGCTTTCAAAGCCGGATAGATCGGGTTTTGGCTTACAGGTAGCCGCAATGAGCAATATGAAAAATGTACTTGCTAAAGTGGCTCGTTTGCAGGAAAATGGAAATAAAAACATACTGATTTGTAGCGAGGTCAGTCCTTCCGGGAAAACAACTTTTAAGATAATTATTGGTCCTTTTATCGATATTGCATCAGCTGAATTTTTCAAGAAAAATCTGAAAAAGAAGAAAATGACAGGTTTTATCCTGAATTTAGCGACCATGGAGCGGATTACAACGTTACCTTAATTGCAAAAGAGCAATTATAAGAAAAGAAGCGCATACAAAACTTGCTGTTTGTATGCGCTTCTTGTATTTTAATTGGTACCGAAGAACTCAATTATTTTATCCGCTAATTCCATTCCTATATTTACCTGTGCTTCTTTGGTTTCTGCACCGGTATGCGGTGTAAGTGATATTTTTTCATGATGAAGAAGTTCAATTCTTGGTGTTGGTTCATTTTCGAAAACATCGAGGCCTGCACCGGCAAGTTTTCCACTATTTAGTGCATCAATCAAAGCCATTTCGTCCACTACGCCTCCGCGAGAAGTATTTATCAAAATTGCTCCGGTCTTCATTTTTGCAATTTCTTCAGCACCAATGAAAGCTTTTCCACCGGAAAAAGGAACGTGTACGGTAAGGAAATCTGCTTTTTTTAATACTTCATCCAAAGGTTTGGTTTGAACCCTGATATCTAATTTGATATCACCAAAGCCGGCTGGTTGAAGAGACAAGTTGGCTTCGCTCAAATATGGATCCGAAGCGATAATATGCATACCTAAACCAATTCCAATTTTCGCTGCTTCTTGTCCGATACGGCCGAATCCAATAATACCAAGCGTTTTGCCTCCTAATTGAAATCCTTTGGAATAGGAACTTTTTAATGTCTTGAAATCAGTAATGCCACTAAGAGGCATCGCTCTATTCGATTGGTGTAACATTCTGGCAAGTGAAAAGGCATGTCCAAAAACCAATTCCGCCACTGCCCTTGACGATGCAGCGGGAGTGTTTATCACTTTGATGCCTTTACTTTCAGCGTAAGCCACATCAATATTATCAAGTCCAACGCCTCCTCTGGCAATTACTTTTAGATTCGGACAAGCATCAATCAAATCCTTGCGCACTTTAGTTGCGCTTCTGACAATAATTGCATCATAAGCTGGTAGAAACTTTGGCAAGTCTTCCTGAGCAATTTTATCTGTATCAACCTGGTACTCTGCTTCTTCTAATAACATTTTTCCATCAGGATGAATGCCATCATTTACTAATATCTTAATCATAAAGTTTTTTTTGATTTGTATGCACAAAAATGAGCTGCAAAGGTAAGTGTTTTTGGACTAAAATAAATTTAAATCAATTAGAAATATAGAAAATATCAGAGATCAGTATGTCTTTCCCAGTAGTTTTGGTCTTCAACTTCTTCAAGGATCTGGAGATAATTGATGTACCGCAATTCGCTGATTTCACCAGTTTCGATGGCCTCTTTTACTGCGCAGCCCGGCTCGTTTCTGTGCGTGCAATTGGAAAAACGACAGTTTGAAGAAGCTTCAAAAAGTTCTCGAAAATTCTGTGTGATATGTTTTGGATCCATATTATTAAAAGCCAGTGTTTTGATTCCCGGTGTGTCAATAATATAGCCTCCAAAATTTAATGGATGCATTTCTGCAAAAGTGGTTGTATGTTGCCCTTTTCCTGAATAATCTGAAATATCGCCTGTGCGCAATTCCATTCCGGGTTGAAGCGCATTGACCAGGGAGGACTTGCCAACACCGGATTGTCCACCGATTAATGTGGTTTTGTCTTTGAGCAAGTTTTTGAAGTCCTCTATACCAATGCGACCCAATGCAGAAGTGGCAAGTACCTGATAGCCTATTTTTTCGTAGATTTCTTTCATAATTTCCAGCAAATTCAATGCATATTCATCATAAATATCTACTTTATTGAAAATAATAGCTGTCGGTATTTCGTAGGGTTCTGTCATCATCAGGAATCGATCAATAAAACCTTGCTTTAAGTTGGGTTCGACAATAGTAGTAATGATCACCGCTTGATCGACATTGCTGGCAAGTAAGTGCAAATGGTGTTTCTGTCTGGGGGATTGTCGAGCGACATAATTCCTTCTTTGCAAAATCTTTTTAATTTGACCTTGCTTATTTCCTTCCGGCGAATACTCGACTACATCACCTACGGCAACGGGGTTTGTAAGATTCATTCCGTTAAGTCGAAATTTTCCAACAATTCGGCATTCAAGTATTTCTCCTTCAGGAGTTCGGACCATATACCAGCTGCCCGTTGATTTGATGACAATTCCAGTTTGCATTAGATAAGATTGAAGCAAAGGTATTTCAAAAAATGACAATTGGTAATCAGGAATAGAGATAAAATTTGTTAATTGTCGGTTCTTAATTGTTAATTGTGCGATGTTAAATTAATTTTGCGGCGAAATAATAATCTATTTTTGAGAAAGCAGCGATTGGTGTTTAAATCTGTAATATAGTATAAAGTAAAGTAAGACAATGTCTAAACGAGTTTTATTGGCCATTTTGGATGGTTGGGGATTGGGCCTTAAGCCTTCTGCAGATGCAATTGCGCAGGCTAAAACACCTTTCGTAGATGGGCTATTTGCCAAATACCCACATTCCCGGTTGGTTACTTTTGGGGAGCAAGTAGGATTGCCGGAAGGACAAATGGGTAATTCGGAAGTAGGGCATATGAACATCGGTGCAGGTCGGATTGTGTATCAGGAATTGACTCGTATCGATGTTGCCGTTCGAGGTAAGGCCCTTCATACGCATCCTGTTTTACTTGAAGCTTTGGAAAATGCAAGAAAAGCTGATAAAAATGTTCACTTTATCGGCTTGGTATCTGATGGTGGTGTGCATTCTCATATCCAACATCTGTTGGCGTTATGTGATATAGCCATAGCACAAGGAAATGAGCATGTCTATGTACATGCATTTACTGATGGTCGGGATTGCGATCCTAAAAGTGGCGCGGGATTTCTAAAACAACTCGAAAATCATCTAAAAAATACGAACGTAAAAATTGCATCCGTCATCGGTCGATTTTATGCAATGGACCGCGATAAGCGCTGGGAAAGGGTTAAAAAAGCGTATGATGTATTGGTTCATGGGAAAGGAGATACATATGCTACTGCATCAGAAGGACTATTAGCGCTTTACGAAAAGGGAATTACTGACGAATTTGTAACACCTTTTGTTGTATCAGGTAGTGAAAAATGTATCGAAGATGGAGACACAGTCATTTCTTTCAATTTTAGGACAGACAGGCCCAGAGAAATTACTGAGGTACTGTCACAGGTGGATTTTCCGGAATTCGAAATGAAAAAACTGCAACTGAATTATGTTACCATGACTCGCTATGATGATACTTACAAAAATGTAAAAGTCATTTTTGAAAAAGATGATTTGAAAAACACTTTGGGTGAGGTCATTTCAGCAAAGGGTCAATCACAAGTACGAATAGCAGAGACTGAAAAATATCCGCATGTGACATTTTTCTTTTCAGGTGGCCGTGAGGATCCTTTTCCGGGGGAGCAGAGAATTCTCATCCCTTCGGTCAAAGATGTACCCACCTATGATCTGAAGCCGGAAATGAGTGCTGCTGGTATTACCGATGCCATAGTCGGACATATGGAGGAAGCGCTTCCAAATTTTATTTGTCTGAATTATGCTAATACAGATATGGTCGGTCATACCGGCGTATTTACTGCTGCTATGATTGCTGCAGAAACCGTTGATGCTTGCGCAGAAAGATTAGTTGGCAAAGCACTTTCTTTGGGATATGAATGTATCATAATTGCTGATCATGGCAATTCGGATTATATGATTAATGAGGATGGTTCGCCTAATACCGCGCATACGATGAACCTTGTTCCTTGTATTTATGTCAGTAAGTACAGTACAGGAAAATCAATGCGCGATGGTAAATTGGGAGATGTAGCCCCGACCATACTATCGTTACTCCATATTGATATTCCTGCGGAAATGACGGGAATTAACCTAATTCTTTAATTTAGAGCAAAAATGCGAATAGTAGGTAATATTGAACATCCAAGTCTCAAAATCACTCTTTTTAAGATGGATGATAAATTTTCAGTTAAATTTGAAAATGGTTTTTTTGAGCAGACCGTAAAAATTCGTTCTTTTGATGGGATGAGTACTGTGGAAAACATTCAAGATCTGATTGATGCAAAGTACCTAAGTGATGTTGAATGGATCTTTGCGCAAATGAACGCACAAAAACAGGCGGCGTTCAAAAGATTTCTTCCCGGAGATCTGAATGATGAGTTCGAAGAGATTATTTAGTGCCTTATGAAACGCGGCTAAGCTGTAGACTTTTTTACACGGTAAAAATTGGAAAATACGTATATTTGCGAACTTTTGAAATTCAATAACCATTTTAGAATGCCTAATAAGAAAAGTTTAATTGCCATAATGGTAATTATTTTATTGCTGCTAATCGATCAAAGTATCAAAATCTGGGTAAAAACGCACATGTACCTGGGTCAGGAAATACAGATGTTTGGATATGAACGTGCGCTGATACATTTTGTAGAAAATGAAGGTATGGCCTTTGGTTGGAAACTGGAACTCGGGCAGGAGTACGATTATGGTAAATTGTTGCTAAGTCTATTTAGAATTGGGGCGGTACTTTTTCTGATGATGTATATCCGGTCATTGGTTATATTGAAAGAATCAACCGGATTAATAGTGGGTTTTTCGATGATTTTAGCGGGGGCATTGGGCAATATCATAGATAGTGCTATCTATGGAATGATATTTACTGATAGCTCTTTTCATACTGAAAACATCGCAATTCTGTTCCCTTCAGAAGGCGCGTATGGCACTTTTTTGCATGGAAAGGTAGTAGATATGTTCTATTTCCCATTGTTTGAGGGAGTTTTTCCGGCTTGGATTCCCAAATTTGGGGGGGAGCCTTTTCTGTTTTTCCGTCCTGTATTTAATTTTGCTGATGCCTGTATTTCAGTAGGAGTGGCCTCACTTATCCTATTTCAGCGTTCTTTTTTTAAAGAAGAAGAAAAAACACCCAAGTCTACAGATAAGGTAGAGCTTTCAGAAGAAAATTTCATTGAAGAAGCTGATCTTAGTCAGAAAAGTGAAGCTTAAAATTCTACTGTCCATTGTATGATTTTCGCAAATCATCATCGGCATTGTGATTGTGTGCCCAATAATCCAATAGTATGGTATTGTTTTTAATGGCTCTCGTCGTCATCATTTTTCCCCCTTCATCGTAACTTTCCTCCCAGCCGGCAATTGCAAAAGGGAAGCTGCCTTCATAGTATATTTTGAGTTTTCTTTCACCGTAATCCACCGTGTAGCATTTCAATGTTTTTTCTTCAAAACTTCCATCTCCGATAGACGTGATGGCCTCCATTGCCTTTAATGGCTTGTGTTTTAATCGCAGGTAGCTTGTTGAGGGAATGAGTAGCACATTTCCCAATGGCAAAGCAGCAGGATTGATTCTCAGCGTAGTCCACAGTCCGTCTTCTGTTAAAGCTCCTTCGATTGATTCATTTTTATCTCCTTCGTTTTCGAAATACGAAAAAGAACCGGCCAGATAATTGTTTTTACTGAGGTTCAACTGAGTGAAAACATGTCCACACCATTCTTGTACAGAAGTAGAAATTTTAACGCTTACCGGGTCTTTATTTAAATCTACAGGTGTGAAAACAGAGGTAAGGATGGAGTAAGGATAAATTCCAGTGTCAAATTTTTTCGAAAAATTTAGTTTCAGTACGTTTAAAACGTCATTTCCCGCTTGAGAGGCATCGTCAAGCTTAACTTGTTTTTTTCTTGAAAATGGTTCTGTAACAAAAATCAAATCAGCAACGCCATTTCTTATTTCGCCATATCGAACCTGCTGCAACAAAAAATGGTTTAGTTCAGCTTTTCCATTATACCAATATGCATTAAATGCAGGATCTACACTGCTCTGCGGCTTATTATTAACATTGGATTTTGCGTTTTCACAAGATGAAAATACAGATAAAGTGACAATAAATATTAGCAATGTATACAGTTTATTCATTTTTTGGAATTTTTATCAGGTATCTTTTTTTGGTTTTATTGCTAAGTCCCTGACCGATCAACCAGGGGTTGTAGACTTTGAAAATCCTGTAATTAAGGTTGTAGCTTTGCGCAAAATCTGCCCAGTTTTCTACGGTATCTTCCACCACTATTTCATTGCATTCCTTCAGTTTTTCATATAAATGTTCATTTTCTACAAAGAAATCATATTCTTCGGGATGTTGCATGATTTCCTTTATAGCCATAATTCTAAACACATATCTTGACGTTTCATCGTTGAGATTGAGGTCAAAATAATTTTTACCCCTTTGCTCTGCCATCTCTCTTGCCAGCCTGGGTGCACCTTCATTGTATGCTGCCGCGGCGAGTATCCAAGAACCAAATCTTTTGTAGTTATCTTTTAACAATTGACAGGCGGCATGTGTTGCCTTTTCAAGCTGATAGCGTTCGTCAACTTCTTCACTGACTTCAAGCCCGTATTGAATTGCCGTAGGCTTCATAAATTGCCATATTCCTTTTGCACCGGCATTGGAACTTACATTGCGCAAGGTGCTTTCTGCGACTGCCAAATACTTGAAATCATCAGGCACACCTTCTTCTTTTAGAATAGTTTCAATCTGAGGAAAGTAGCGTGCCGCCAATTTTATATTCAAAAC
The DNA here is from genome assembly GCA_049316985.1 of Saprospiraceae bacterium. GTDB lineage: Bacteria > Bacteroidota > Bacteroidia > Chitinophagales > Saprospiraceae > CANHEE01. The sequence goes on from JBMOJB010000009.1 coordinate 22,625, forward strand.
CGTAGTGGATTGGAGGTAGGCATTAACCATCAATTCCCGATCGAGGCGCTCTCGGACATCGAAAATCTCCGTGGGGAAGCGTTCACCGGAGAATTCAAAATTTTTTGAAAGATCGAAAGATCTTGTTCCTCCGCCTTCACGATAGGTGTTTAGTAAAGACGCAGACATAGAATTGCCTGCTTTTTTGCCTGGAAAAAACATTATCCACGCAATGCCAAAAGAAACCACTAAGGCGTATAAATATATAAATTTGTGTCTCATTTTCATGCACATGGTTTGAAGAGAAAATTGGGTAAAAATAGGATCTTTTTTTGGAAATACTTGATAATTAACATTCCGGTAAATTAAATTAGCAGCATGTTAAATTATTTTATCTCAAGCGATGATTTAAAAAAATTATTTCAGCGGCTCGATATAGAATTATGTGGGCAACTGCGTTTTCTCTGCTTTATGCCATTGTAATTTACAAATTTGTCCGGCATTCCGGTTAATTGCTGCGCTTCTGTGTAATAAAGTCGCCGTAGAAGAAGCAAAATAGTCACGTTGTTCCAAAAGTATACACCTGGAGTTCTAAAGTGTTTTTAAATTTTCCTGTAACTATTTCAGAAAATCTAATCGCTCGCAGGGATCTTATCGCTCGATGTAAGCAATCCTAAAAGAGAAAATTTTTTTTGCTCATATATATCAATTACCTTTGCGGCGAAAACAAAAAGAAACCCGACGTTGTTATCTAAAATAAAAAAATGAGCACAAGTGATATAAATAATAGTAATGACAAGCAACAAAAGTCCGGCCGTTTTGTAGTCATCTCTTTGTTACTTTTTATTCTTGTTCTTTCTCCTTTTCTTTCCTGGTATTATTTGAAAAGTGGAGCCGATTACCGGAAAAAATCGCTAGCTGAATTGAAAAATTATGGTCAGTTTGACTATTTCGATGCAGTCTTTTTTCCAGATAAGCAATTTGCTGCGGATAGTATGAAGGGTAGAATTAGCATCGTATCTATTATTGAGCCAGGCAGCACTTCGGGGGCCAAGCTAACTGAAACGATGAATAAACTATATACCCAGTTTAAGGACCGGAAAGATGTTTCACTGATCACCTATTTGAGTAAGTGCGATTCAAGTACTGCGAGTCAATATGCTTTTACTAATAATCCAAAGAAGTGGGGCAATTATAATTTTGCCCATATTTCAGAAACACAGCGAAGCAAACTACTGCAAGGACTTAAATTGAACGAGAAGGGTGATTTTATTCAAACAGAGTGTCCCTACTTGACGTACATAAATATGGACGGTACCGTATCTCATTTTTATGATGTTAATGATCAGGCGCAACTTGCAAAACTCGTTGAACACATTGCAATGAAGATCAAAATTGATCCATTTGAAACTCCGGAGATAAAAAGGGACAAAGAAAAATAGTTTAGGAAACTTAACACCTAGTAAAATCAACGAAGTTGATTAGAAATTACTTTCATATTTTTCTGCCTACCGTCAAGCAGGAAAATTTCAATAGCATATAGCTTCAAAAACTCATTTACACACACAAATCGACATAGAGTCAAAATAGTATTATGGAAGTTAATAAAGTTTTAGAAAAGAAATTGAATTTTTGGGCCACAATTGTATCCATAATTGTAGTTTTGTTGGTTGTGCTCATGCGAAGAGTCAAAATTGACCTGGGAGTTGATTTGGATTTCTTACCGCCTGTCCATGCTATTTTGAATACCGCAACTGCAATAGCGCTTGTGTTTTCGTTAAATGCGATTAAAAATGGAAGGGTAGAGCTGCACAGGAATTTGAATTTCCTTGCATTAGCGCTATCTTCATTATTTTTGCTGTGTTATGTTGCCTATCATTTTACCACGCCTGAAACTAAATTTGGCGGAGAAGGTGCTATAAGAGTAGTTTATCTTTTGTTGTTGCTTACACATATACTAGCAGCTGCAATAATATTTCCTTTTATTTTATACACTTTCATTCGTGCTTTAACCAATCAGTTTGATAGGCACAAGAAAATGGCGAGATGGGTATATTGGGTATGGTTGTATGTGGCCATTACCGGGCCACTTTGTTATTTGATGTTAAAACCTTATTATCAGTAAATCGATGAAGAAATTACTTTTTTTTGCAATAATGCTGGTCAGTATAGCATTATTTGTTCCAGAGGTTTCCGGGCAATGTCCTATGTGTAAGATTGCTGCTGAGTCCAATATGAAAAATGGTGGAACTTCCGGCGCCGGTCTGAATTCCGGTATTTTTTATATGCTTTCACTTCCTTATGTATTAGTGGCAACTATTGCTTTTTTTTGGTGGAAAAATCGTAAAAGTGAGGACGACGATTCTACTGAAATTGCGGAAAATCACCATTTTAGTGATAATTAATGCTTCAACAAGTTGATAGCCCTATTTCAAAACTCTCAGTTGTAATCATAACTTTCAACGAGGAACGCAACATTGCAGCATGTATAGCTTCTGTGGCCTCCATTGCAGATGAAATTGTTGTTGTAGATTCCTTTTCTACCGACCAAACTCAGGAAATCTGTGAGAGAAGTGGTGTTCGATTCGTTCAACATGTATTCGAAGGTTATGGCGCTCAAAAGAACTTTGCGAATGCGCAGGCGCGTTATGACTTAGTTTTGAATCTGGACGCCGATGAGCGGCCGGATCAAACACTGATAAGCGCAATTCAAAGGGTGAAAAAGCAGCAGGAAGCAGATATCTATACTTTCAATCGATGTAATAATTATTGTGGGAAATGGATTCGGCATGGTGCCTGGTATCCTGATGTTAAGATGCGATTATACGATCGACGAAAAGGTAACTGGACAAATGCGATAGTGCACGAAACATTTAGTCCTGATACATCAGCAAAAATTCAACATCTTCCCGGAAATCTCCTTCATTATAGTTACCAGAATATTGACGAGCATCGCAGGCAGCTTGAGAAATACAGTACTTTAGGTGCAAAAGAGTCCTTTGATAAAGGCAAAAAATCTACTTGGGTGAAGCAATCTCTAAATCCATCCTGGCGTTTTTTTAGAGATTATATCCTGCGATTGGGCCTTCTCGACGGCACTCCCGGTTGGACAATTGCAAGACTGACTGCGCAGGAAGTTTATTTAAAATATTCAAAATTAAGAGAATTGAATAAGAAAAAGGCGTAACTTTGCGTTCTTATTTCTAAAAATTCATTATATGAAGAAATTATTTTTCGTATTAAATTACCTTTTATTTTTTGCAATCTCTACTTACGCACAAACGGCAGAAAGTAAATTGGCAGCAAATTACTGTTTCGACGATTGTAATAATCTGAAGGGTGACTGCAGTGGAAAATTTGCACTTGCACAGGTTTCTCCTACTGCGCCGATATGTGTATGTGGAGTGAATGGATCTGCAATAAGACTTAGTGGTGACGAATACCTTAATTTGGTAGATGTATCTTATAAATTCAATACATCCAATTTTAGTGTCAGTTTTTATTTCAAACCTTTTGGTTTGGTAGGAGTGAGAGAAATAATAACCAATCGAGATTCCTGTACGAAAAATAGAATTTTTTCAATTTCATACAATGCATCCGCACAGTTGGTAACAGTATTAATGAAGGATGAGAAAAGAAGTGTTACACTTACCGGAAAAATTGATGATGATGTTTGCTGGCAACATGTAGTTCTTACACGGGAGTCGAACTATCAGCGATTGTTTATCAATGGTAAGATTAAGAGCGCGGCATATAGCCCCGATAATCAGAGAGTCAATCTGACCAGTAAAAGTATTCTTTCAATAGGAAAAAGTGCATGCCACCCTGCTATCCCGGGTGGGCAATTTCGCGGACTAATTGATGATGTGCGAATTTATGAAAATTTTGCACTGAAGGAGGAAGAAGTAAAGCAATTGTATATACGTCCTGATCGAATCAAAACCAATGATCAGCTGCTTTTTTTAGGGACAGGGGTAAAAACGGAAATCCAGAGTGCTTGCGCCAATAAATTTAACTGGTCGCCTGCACAAGGAGTAGCAAATGTAAATGTCGGAAGTACGACAATAACTCCTGAAAAAGCGGGAATTTTTAGTTATATCCTTCGATTTAACGATTCTGTATCTTCTTGTACTGCTTACGATACACTTAGAATTACGGTTGTTGATCCACAAACCCAACCTTGCGGAGAGGTTTTTATGCCTAATGCATTTACGCCTAATAATGATGATAACAATGAATACTTTGGTATTAGTAATCCTTATACGGTTGGGAAATTGATAGAATTTGAAATCTTAGATAGATGGGGAGGCACAGTTTTTCGTACTGATGACCCATTTGTTCAATGGGATGGAAAGGTCAGAGGCAGTTTAGTAATGCCAGGCGAATACTTATACCGAATTAAGTACAATTGTGAAGGCACAGAAAAAAACAAGATTGGTAGTTTCGTATTGATACTCTAAGATTTCATAAAATCTGGCTTTTATATAGTGAAAAGTCTATATATTGCCTATGTTAAAAATGAAGCTAACTGATACAAGTTTGTTTGAACGAACTTTTCGGTCGATTTTATTTGTCGCTTCCTGTTTGAAATGGAAATTTTTTAGTAGCATAAGTGATTTGGGACTGCAGAAAAGTATTCTTTCATTTTATGCAGTCAGTTTGTAGTCGTCAAGAAAATTTTTTTGTTGGAGTTTTTTTCATTAAATATCCTTTTTGGGTTTAAGGAAGAGACATTAAAGTTTTTAATCGGAATAGGAAAGATCTCAATCCTTTGAAGCAGCTTCAGATGATGCCTACTAACCTGTCTATGACAGATTTGGATATAATTCATCAACTTCAGCATTAGTGGTATTCCAATTGCAATTCTTTTTTTTGCGCAGACACCTTATAATCCTCGATAAAATCCCACAAATTGCGCAAATCCAATAGATTTTGTTTCACTTTACTCCAATTTTTTTCGTAGAGTGCGAAGCTTGAGTTTGTGCATTGTAATTCGCAAGACGTAATTCGTTTTGGGAAGTATTCCCTTAGACAGCATAGAGTAGGAGAGGTCAAATTACTTGTGGTATTTAGCATCGAAAGCTCAGGAATCAGGACAAATTACTGTAGATATCCATATTTCTTTCCCGATTGCGCAACTTGGCATGAAATTTTATACATATTGTGAAATATTTTAACGGGAAAATATATTTAATCAATATATAAAATAGCTGTATCTTTGCCCATTATTTTAAAAACCAATTATCCCATGACTAAGTCGACGCTGCTTATCGCGTTTGTCTGTGTTTTTCATTTTGTGAACGCACAGCAACTCCCATTGTTTACACAATACCGAGATAATCTGGGTATTATCAATCCTGCTTCTCCTAGTGTGGATTTTTTAATCAACAACCTTACAACTTCTCTTGGTGCTTCCTATCGAAAACAATGGACCGGTCTCGAAAATTCGCCTGAGACGCAAGTGATTCGCTATGAACATATTGGTGCATATACCGGCAATGCTTTTTCGCCAATGTTTGGAGCATATGCTTTGCGTGATATCACCGGCCCCTTAGGGATGACGGGATTGTATGGTAAATTTGGGGCTGCTATGACTGATGATGCAGAAGAAGGAGGCTTCTCTGCTGCTTTGAGTGCGGGATTGGTGGCTTATCATCTGGATACTGACAAAATTAGAGTCAGGGACGCGGACGACATTGTCACGGCAGGCAGGAGAACGCAGTTGTTCCCGGATCTTGGTCTAGGGGTTTTTGCATGGAAGCGACTGACCGGCTCCGGTTTTTTTGATGATGACATGCTTTCGGGAGGTTTGTCAGTCCCTCAACTCATGGGGCTCAATCTGCGATTCAAAAATGATAAGCAAAGTTTTAGTACTCGTAGGCTACAGCATTTTTATGGACAATTCAGCTGGTTGCACTCAATTGAAGACCGCGAAAAATTGGTTCAGGCATCTGTTTGGTTGAAATACGCAAAAAATGCACCGTTTAATGTAGATTTTAATTTTAGATATCAGTTGATTCCGGCTATGTGGATAGGTTTAGGTGGATCAAGTGGTGGTAATTTTCATGCTGAAACAGGATTTAACATTGGCGAAAATGCCGGACTGGATGGTCTGCTTAGATTGGGTTATGGCTTTGATTATTCGTTCAGTCAAATCGGACCATTTGCCGGATCGACGCATGAGTTGAACCTTACTTATTCTTTTGGCGGCAGATAATTTGTCAAAAAGATGAAAAGCAAATGAAGTATTCCTGGCTTCAAAACAGGAGAAAAAAAAGTCTCAATTCCAAATCTATATATTTCACTTACAATGAAAAAGATACATTTATTTTTTGCAATATTCATGATGTTTTTATGGATTAATCATGCAAAATCTCAAGCAGACACTGTCTTTATTAATTTATCAAACATTGCAGGGTCTCCGGGTGATACGGTGTGCATTTCTGTTTCATTTAAGAATTTCAGGAATATCCAGAGTGCCCAGTGGACCATGGGGTTCAGTCCTTCAAAGTTGGAATTCGTCAGTATGCAAAAAGGAGCTCTTCCAGGAATAAGTGCATCAAATAATTTTTTTGCAAATAATGTCAGCGGAACAATCCGATTTCTATACGATGCACCCATGGGTCAGACGCTTCCCGATGATGTTACTGCTTTTAGTCTATGCTTTAGAATAAAAGGGGTAGCCAATGATTTTGATTGCATACGTTTTCAGGAAATTGGCATCAATACGGAGTTTACTAATATTAATAATGATTTTCTTCCTTTCAAATATCAATCATGTAACAAAATCAATTTTGTTACTTCTTCATTGAAACCTGTTCGACTTAGTGTCGATAAGGGTACAGTAAAAAAGGGGAAAGACATATGTGTTCCGGTGAGGGTTTTTGATTTCTTACAATCAACACGATTTGAATTGGACTTAAATTGGGATATTAGTACCTTTTCCTATGTAAATCTGACAGGTTTTGATGTTCGATTTGCTCCACAAGGAGCGGCTACCGCATTTTATTCTGTTAATTCTGCCGCTGGTATCCTGCAGGTTAACTGGACAGCTTCTCTTGCAGCAGTGACTAATCTTTCATTGCCTGACAGTACTGTTTTGTTTAATATCTGCTTGAAAGCGATTGGAGAAGAGGGTGATATCAGTTGCGTTCGAATAGGTTCAAGAATACCCAATATTCAAACTGCCAAATCAGCAGGGCAAAATGTTGGCTTGAATTTTTCAGAGGGCTGTATCAAGATACCGGCAAAGATCGAACCGGTGAAAATCTGGTTTTGCAATGAAAATCAGTCCCGTAAAATGAAAACAGGAGAAGAAATTTGTTTTGATATACGTGTTGCTGATTTTGACACGATTGGAGGTATGAAAGGTACTTTGTCCTGGGATCCTGCTGTGTTCGAATATGTGAAGTACAACAATCTGAATCCTCCCAATGGTATAAATAATGTAAGCTGGAGTTTTAACCCTGATTCAGCAAATGGCTTTTTTGCTTTTCTTTTTGAAAGTGCAGATTATACTTCGCTGCCGGATAGTTCGGTAGTCTTTCAATTGTGTCTTAAATCGAAAGGAATCGCAGGTAATAGCCAAGGTATAGCATTGACGCAAATCCCCGTTCCTTCTGAAGCATTCAATAAAGAATCGCAAGGTTTTGATATCGGAATCGTTGTTGCAGTTGATAATTGTCCGGTTCTTGTAGAAAGTGAAATAAAAGTCAGCGACACAGTTTTGATACAGCCCAATTGTAAATTTCCACTTGGTGGAAAAGTAAATCTGGAGATTACCGGTGGTAAAGCACCTTATAATTACCAATGGAGTGCCAATGCCGGGAGCAGTACGACCAAAGAGGCAAGTAATTTGAGCACAGGTATTTATTATTGTACAATTACTGACAGTGCTACCCAACCCAATTTACTGGTGACTGTATTTGATTTAGCAGGAGACCTTACCAAGCCAATTGCAAAAGCAAAAACAAGCGGTCAGTTAGAATGCAAAGCGGGCTCTTTTGTTGCGCTTGATGGAGCAGGTTCCTCAAACGGATCATTTTACAGCTACCAATGGATCTCGGCGAATGGAGTGATCGAGGGCCCAGATACGTTGTTGACAGCCAAAGCACTCAGCGCATTCAGTTATGCACTGAAGGTCACAGATAGAAGAAATGGTTGCAGCGACACGAGTAAGGTAACGATAGCTCCGGCTATTGGTGCTCCTATAGCAAATGCTGGTGGAGAAATCTTCGTGCCTTGTAATTTTGTTACACCGGTTTCGCTCGATGGTTGCGGTTCAACACAGGTAGGCACGATTTTCAGATGGGGTTCACCTAATGGAGGCAAAGTGGTCAGCAAATTTACAGATTGCGCGCCTTTGGTTGTGGGTAGAGGAACATATATTCTAACGGTAACACTTACACAAAGTGGTTGTACGGCTGTTTCTAAAACCAATGTGATTAGTGATGCCAACACGCCAATCGCAAAAGCAATCGTATCCGATACGCTTAATTGTGAAAATGCTACGGTGACTTTGGATGCAATTTACTCTTCAACAGGAGCAGGCGTCTCTTATAAATGGATATCGATTCAAAATAACAAAATTACCAACGATACAAATATAAAAGCAATAGTAGACAAAGCTGGAACTTACGTATTGCAAGTAAGCAATGTATTATCTTGCTTAGCAGTCGATACCATAACTGTGTATGATTTTAGGCAGGATTCAGTCTCAGCGATTGTGGTGGGTACTCAACGATTAAATTGCGATGCGAGTCCTACATTTTTAGATGGTAAATCGTCGACTACAGGGCAAAATGTCACGTATTTATGGGAAGTAGCGCCAGGAAGCAGCGGTAAAATACTAGGTGGTGCGAATACTACCAGCCCATCCGTAGATCAAGCCGGTAGATATACCTTGACAGTTAGAAATAAATTGAGTCGTTGTTTTTCGAAAGCGGATGTCAATGTCCTTCGGGCAAACGTTCCGCAGGGAGTCGACGCAGGTCCTGATACTTTGCTAAATTGCTATTTTTCTGCGGCCCGGTTGAGGGCTGTAGCACCTACAGGTGCTAATTATGAACTTAAATGGACAACACAAAATGGCAAAATCAATTCGGGTTCAAATACGCTTAATCCGTTAGTTTCTAAAGCGGGCCTATATTACTTTTCAGTGACAGACAATACAACGAAATGCTCGACAGTTGATTCTGTCAGGATAAATGAAGATCTCAATAGGCCGGTCGCTAAAATTATCGGTGTAAAGGAAATTACTTGCGGTGCCGATTCAACTGCGCTTTACGGTATGGGCTCTCAAGGTGCGGACTTATACTATTGGACCAGCTCGAATGGTAAGTTTAGCGGAAGTACCGATGCTGTTAGTGTATTTGTCAAAGGTGCCGGAACCTATCAATTAAAAGTGCAAACCAAGTCAAATGGCTGTGTTGATAGTGTCTCCCATCAGGTGAATTTCATTTTTCCTGAAAAAGGAATTGCAGGAAACGATACTGTGCTTTGTAGCAGTACATCAATTACACTAACGGGGACCATTTCGGGTGCTGTAAGTGGATTGTGGACCAGTATTGATGGTGCAAAACTTAGTACTAACACTAATAATGTCACAACAGTCGACTCCTTGTATCCGGGACTAAATCGATTTGTTTGGAAGTTGTCGGCCAAAGGTTGTCCTGACTTTTCCATTGACACCATAGCGGTTTTTTCCGAGAGAACCCCCGCTTTAAAAGACGATATTTTTTCTAACCGCAATAATGGAGCAGCAATACCGGTTGCCGTACTTCTTAATGACGATGTAAATACATCTATGATCTGGAAACTCGAGGTAGTTACTCCACCATTATTGGGAGGGCTGAGTACAGGAAATGTTAAAGGAATACTGAGTTATCTGCCGAGTCCTTGTTACGCTGGTTCGCAGGAATTTACATATCGCGTTTGCAGCGAAACTTGTCCCGTCAAATGCGACACGGCGAAAGTAAAGCTTAATATTGTCCTCGATCCAAATACTTGTAAGGATATCGAAATTCCTAATACCATTACTCCGAATGGTGATGGGAAAAATGATTTTTTCAGAATTGATGCAATTGATTATCAGCCTGAACGATTTAAAAATGCGGAGCTCATTGTTTTCAATCGCTGGGGCGACATTGTATACAAATCGGGAATTCCTTACGGAAACAATTGGGCCGGTGTCAATTCAAGTGGCGGGGATTTGCCGGAAGGCACTTACTATTACGTCCTTGATTTGAATCTGGCGGATGGATTTTCCTATAGAGGTGACGTTACCATTTTGAAATAAAAATCTCAGGTAATGCAGCAGCACTAATCTAAAAAAGGTCAAATTCGAATTATATCTCGAGTTTGACCTTTTTTTGTAATGAAATATAGAAAATTAAAATTCCATTCTCAATCTAAGATTGATCCGTCGAGATGTAAGGTAGTTGGGTACAGCGTATTGTTGTCTGAATGCCGTCTTTATCCAGCTGACATTGGCAATATTAGCAACTTCCATTAAATTGAAGATTTCAGCGCTCACCCAGGTGTTTTTAGTAAAACGTAGAAAATGGTTGGGCTTTTTTTCCCTTTTCTCCTGATTGAACAAGGCATACGAAAATCCGATGTCAATACGGTGGTATGGCTTGAAACGAAGCGTATTCCTATAAACAATATTATCGCCCGGAATTCCATACGGCAACCCTGTTCCTACCGTAAGGTTGACGAAAACTTTTGTATCATTTCTTTTACGCAAATAATCCTGAAAGAAAATTGAAGTGTTGAAAAAACGATCTGAAGGCCGTGCGACGTCGCTGACATTTACATCACTTATTTCCCATTTACTGCTATTATTATTGAAAACTACATCTCTGATTTTGTGCTGGATGCCACCTAAGCTTTCTCTTGTGCGGAGAAATGAAAAATTAATCCAGGATTCAGCGCCGGGCACGAATTCACCGTTAATTCTGCAATCCAATCCGTATGCGTAACCGCTAGCATTATTCGTACCGGCATAGCGGATTCTTACATTTTCAATATCATAAGAAACAAGATCCCACATTTTTTTGTAGTAGGCCTCCATAATCAATCGAAAAGGAGTCTTAAGATTGAAAGCACTAAAATCCTGTGAATAACCCATTACCAAATGTGCTGATTTTTGCGCCAGCACATTTTGATTGACTATACCTTGAGTGTTGCGAAGTTCACGATAAAACGGCGGTTGGTAGTAGAGCCCCCCTGACAATCGAAAAGTGGCTTCATTCTTCCATCTCAATGGTTTATATAAAAATTGCGCCCTCGGCGTGATGTTGAAATCTTTGTTGAGGTCCCAATACGCGGCTCTTAGTCCAAAACTGATTTGCAGTTCATGTCTTTCATTGCGTTTGTACGTGTAGGTATTCTGGGCATAAGCACTAAAACGATTACTTGAAAGCGAATTTCTTGTCCTAAATGACTGATAAACCTCCAAACTGGCATCACTGAAATTAAGACTGTACAATGCTGAATCCAGCCGTTCCCATTCCTTCAACTGGTCATTTATGTATTCATTCTGGTATTTAACTCCCCATTGAATGAAATTGGATGCGCTAATCGTCGCGCTTTTTTGGGTTGGAATTTCAAGGCCACCCTTGTGTTCAATATTACTAACACGGGTGATTAGATTGTTTCTAACAAAGGTATGTTGGGTTCCCGAGCCCAACTCTGCCACCACTTCACCAAAATTATCACTACCCAGGTCGGTTTTTATCTCACCAAGGGAGTAATCTCCAATAATATCGATTCTCTCAATTTCATTTGAAGCATAGGTAGAGCTTAAAAATTTTAGGTAAATTGGGTTTTTTCTCTTTTCAGGTATGTATGTCAGCGATAAACCTGCCATTCCGGTTGTGAAATTATCTCTTTCTGCGCCTTCATATTTTGCAGACAAACGCAACGCTGTAATAATACCTCCAAAAGTAGTTTGACGAGAACTTGGTCGAAATTTATATTGAGATGCATTATAATTGCCAAGGAATGCCAGTTGCCAGTTTCTGTTTACATCAAAGGTTAGGTAGGTTTGAATGTCTGCAAAATCAGGCACATATTCTCCTTTTACGTCAAGCGTACCCAGGATGTAGCGTGTTGTCTTGTACCTGGCACCAACCAAATATCGGAAACGCCGATATTCGGAACTATCGAGTTTTAGCGAACCTTCCAAATGTGCTGAGCCACCGAGCAAACTTCCCTCAATGGAGGAACTTAATGAGTCGGGTCGTTTATATTTAATATCCAGGACAGAAGATAACTTATCTCCATACCTCGCTTCAAAACCACCGGATGAAAAAGCAAGGTCTCTGATTAAATTGATATTGGGGAATGAAAGTCCTTCCTGTTGACCGGCGCGAATCAGTTGCGGTCTGTAGATTTCAAAATCATTGACGTAGACCAGGTTCTCATCATAATTTCCTCCTCTTACATTGTATTGACTACTCAATTCGCCGCCTGATCCGGCGTTTGTGCCAAGCGCAATGGCTGGCAATACGCTTTCGAAATTACCGGATGCGGAAGGTAAAAGTTTTAGGTTGCCCACTTTCTCCCTGATCATGCCGGCTTCTTCTATTCTTCTGGCTTTCACGATCAAATCCTGCGTTGATGAATTTTCGCTCAGTAATACATCCAGTTGAAAGTTTTCATTTTCTGCCAGCAATGGCAGGGGTTTTTCTACTTCTTTTAATCCAACTCTTCTAAAAATCAAGGTTTGCCTGCTATTTGCAGCGACATTGAGGGAATAGGTACCATTGTTGTTGGTTTCCGTTGAGATTGAAGAATTTTTAATGAAAACCGTTACAAAATCCAGTTTTTCACCTGTACCTTTCAAAGTGACAGTACCCTTTACATTTTGGGCAAAAAGTGAAGCTGACATTGCCAGTAAAAAGATGCCTATTATCAACAATTTATGCTGCATGTACTTAAAGATATTATTTGGAGGAGAAATTGTATTATCTCTCAAGTTACCTAATATTTCAGAATAAACAATACAGTGCTTGTTTTTATCTGTGTAAGTCAAAAAAACACAATAATAGGGAAAAATGTGCTTATATGAAGTGCGGTTAGCATATTACCTGTTTTTTATCAAGGCAATATGCTATCATTAAACACTTTTTTCAGCAGGACTATCATTTTGAATTTCTGCAATAGGTATTTCTACAAAAAAGTCCGATCCTTCGTTCAGTATACTGGAGCAATATATTTTACCATGGATGTCTTCGACAAGTCTGCGACAAATCGCAAGCCCAAGTCCTGTTCCAGAGCTACGGGTCGTAAAATTAGGTTGAAATATTTGTTCGATTTGTTCAGCTGCGATACCTGAACCATTGTCTCTGATCCGGATGATTGCTGACATGTTTTCCCGATATAAATCAATATCAATTTTTCCCTCGACATTGTCTGGAATAGATTGTCTGGCGTTAGTAATCAAGTTGGTAATAACTCGGGACATTTGAGTCTTATCTATATTAACCAGGTATTTTTCATCAGGTAAATGGAGGTTAACTTCGAGCTGACTTTCCAGTGAGTTGATAAATAATTCACAATTCAAGGCCACAAACTCGTTTAATTGAATTTTTTCAATTGTGCTGTTTTCTGTTTGGGTTTTAGAAAAGTCTGCAAAATTGGTGGCAATTTGGTTGAGATTGTTGATTTGTTCTACTAAAGTGCCTGAAATACGGGTCACCCTTTGTTTGATTTCCGGATCGATATCGGTGGACAAAGTAAAGTACTCCAGGTACTGAATGCTTAGTTTCATTGGCGTAAGTGGATTTCTGATATCATGGGCGATTTGCCGTGCCATAGATCTCCAGGCTTCGTCACGTGCGGTTTGTTGTTCTGCTTTAGCCTCTTTGCCCAGGTTACTGAGCATATGATCAAATTCTCTGATCAGATCGCCGAGAGCATCTTTACCTTTCCATTCGATATCCAGATGGGTCTGTCCAAGCTTTACTAATTTTAATTTCTCTCCTATAGTTTTAATTGGTTTTAATAGTTTTTCTCCCACCATATAGGTGAAAATCACCATGGGAATCAGCAAAAACACGTACACGGCTAAAAGTGCACCGGTGAATTCTGATACGGCTTCATTCCGCTCCCACTCACGTCTGTAATAGGGGATGGCAAAATAAGCGAAAGGGGTTTCATTTTTACGAATTTCTCCATAAGCGGTTTTGTATTCGAAACCCCCAATTTTCTCGTTCAGGAAGCAGCTTTTGCCCTTGCTTAAGGTTTCATATGCTTCGGGGTTTAACAGGGGGCTCACAATTCCTTTTCGTACGATGCTTTTTCCGAGCGGGTCGATCATTTTGCCATTTAGGTCATAGGCGATGATGTCTACTTGATGTGTTTCCGAAATGGGCGAAAGCAATGTATTGAACGACACGCTATCCGGACTTTTTGGGAGGTCATTTTCTATATTCTTTTGAACCGATTCCATTTTTTGTGCCAGTCGAGTCGCATAATTTTTTTCAAAGGCATTTTTTGCATGCAGGATGGTTGCGGCTCCGATAAATATGCAAGCGAATGTCACTAAGCAAATTACTCCAATCTCGACTTTCGATTCCAGGGAGCTGTTCTGAGGAAATACAAAAAAGGCATCAAGAATATTAGTGAAGGTGTTTAAGGTGATAATAAAGCAAGAAATTCCAAACAGGTATACCAGAATGTAGGTAAATAAAAAGAGAATTTTATATGCGCCTCCATATTCAATGTCAGCAACCACTATTTTTTCATCATCTGTTCGAAGGATGTACCTCGAGTATTCCATGTTTTTTATTAGGATGCTATTTCCTTTTGCCGGAAGATTGTTCGCTTCCGGAAAGGACGGATAGGCACTGTCATTCCACTTAATTAAACGACCATTTTGAAAGATTGAATAGTTGATATGTGGACTGTCATTAATGCTAAGAAAAGGTGTCTCAAAAAACTTTTCCTCATAGCCATTGGTGTTTATGCCGCTTTTTGGAGTAGCCTCTAAGCGGAAATATTCTGTCTGTGAAGAGTCAGACATCACTGGCAGTGTGACACTATATACATATATACTATCCTTGTTTAGCAGTGAACTTAGGGTTGATTTTTCTGTAAAAATTGCTTTTTCTGAAAGCTGCAATGTATAATGATCCAACAAATAGCCTTTTTTAGGAGAGGATTGGCCGATAAATTCCAGTAAATCTTCCTTGTTATGGATTTTGTATTTTTCGGCTTCAATTTCCTGACAGAGTTCTTCCAGTTCTTTCTCAGCAATTGTATCGACGTCGGCTGCAAGTCTATTGCCTGCTTCAGCCAATACTTTCAAGTCCGCATTGCGTTTGTAATGATACAATAAAGTTGTTGTTGCACCTGCGAAAACAGTCAGCCAAAGTAAAAACCAGGAAAGATGGAAGCTCTCTCTGTTGTCACAAAAGATATCGAGCAGCAGAATATACATAAATATGAAAAGTACAATGCCTTCAGCCCTAAGGTCAAAATTATTGTTGTAGGCAAGCACTCCGTAAGTGGCTATTCCAATTATTATTGTCGTCGTAGTTCTGAATTGTCTGCTGAATCCAAGACTTTGGATATTAGAAATTACTTTAAAATTAAAGAGAAAAAGTGCAAACCAAACTAATAGCAGACATAATATTGTCAGCGCACTTGAAATATCTATATAATAAAAGTTGTCAAAATCAAATACCAGGTTGGGGGAGGAGATGATTTCCTGGTGCAGCTCAAAAGTCATTAGTATTCCGGTAATTAATGCAATATACAGCAAAGCCATTACTGAAATTTTCAAACCTTTTGATAGATTGCTGGATTCGATAGGTTTTATATTTTTATAGTAAAAAACAATTATCCACAAGAGCAGGATAATATTGACAAACATTGTTCCCGGACTATTTCCTGTCAGCTTTTCAGATCCGAGTGATTCCATGAAAAGTGGGATGCTGTCAAATTTATAACTCAGATCAAAGGAGGAACTTAGGAGTTTCATACCTAATACAGCAATGCTTAGAAATACCATTCCTGTTTTCGGATATTTATTTTTCATGAATTTTATTGTCAGACTATTGATCAGCAGTGCCAGAAAGAAAAATGTAATCAAATACAGTAGCAGCAATTGATATTGATCATTTTGGCTCATCAAATTATTGTTTCCCGAAATGAGGTAACAGGCTGCCGAATTATCGGTATTTAGGATTGGAATTGCATTTATATCAGTTGCAGTTAAAGAAAGCTCGCCGTGAATGTCGTCTCTAGCGACAAATGAGTTTTGAAGATATTTGTTGTCTCTATTGAATCTGAAGTCGAGCGGGTAGTCGTATTTGATAGGCAACAGCGCCAATACGGTTAATTCAGGCGCAATCTGTTTTTTTAGAATATCGTAATATCCATTGTATAAATGGTGAACTCCTTCGCTACTGTCTTTGGCGCAGACAATTTTGCTATTGTTCCAAAATACCAATGAATCTTCCTCGTACAGAAAAATCTGAATTTTGTCCGGATCGCACTTTTTCTCCCGGAGCAGTTTAGAAAGTTGAATAGGATTAATTTCCGCTCCACTTTTCTTCATTTCGTCCAGTAAAGATTTTGTTTGTACTTTTCTTTGTAGTAACTCTTTTTCTATAATTCCGGCGTAGTGCCTCAATCCAATAGAATTTGAATGTATTTGTTCAAATATTATTGAGGAAGCAGAGAACACAATGGTGAGAAAGATAACGATGGAAATGCGCATGATTCGGAATTTTTGGACATGTTCAAGGTCGAGGTACAAAGGTAATACAATCCGCTTAAGGCAAAAAGAATAAATTAAAAAAAAATAAATATATAGTGTAATTTAGTTCTTGTCACATTTTTGTTGGTTGATCAATTTTGACGCTGATTACATTATTCTTCAAGCTTCCCGTATAAAATACCGGCAGGCCAATCTTCGAATCAAGTGAGCCTGTTCATTTTTGATAATTCAATTGCGCTTCCTGGACAAAATTGAGCCCATTATATTTATCTTTGATCCTTCATTACCTTTTATGCTTAGAATCGCAATCTTTTATTGTTTACTTTTCTTTTTTCTGCATTCAATTGTGGGTCAAAAGCCTGCAGCTGAATTTCTTAAAATTGACAAAATTACGATAAAAGGGTACAATAAGACTAAACTTAAAACAATACAAAGAGAACTTGATTTTAAAGTTGGTGATAGTATTT
The DNA here is from genome assembly GCA_049316985.1 of Saprospiraceae bacterium. Lineage (GTDB taxonomy): Bacteria > Bacteroidota > Bacteroidia > Chitinophagales > Saprospiraceae > CANHEE01. Next base: position 39,803 of record JBMOJB010000009.1, read on the forward strand.
TGATTGCAGCTTTACCGCAACGATTTCAACGCAATACACAAATGCTGATCAACAGTACTTTATTTTCTTCTGCGGAATTTAGTGTTGGTAAAGTAGATAGTCTGAACCACAGCGGAGAGATTGTAGTGGAATTAGTCGAGCGTTGGTACCTTAATCCATTTGGATGGTTATCTGTAGCTGACCGGAATTTTAACGTTTGGTTTTTTGAGAAAAACCGCGATCTGAGGCGTCTGAATTTTCAGGTAGGTCTAAACTGGAATAATTTTTTAGGCCATCGCGACCTTCTTCGGTTATCAACGGATTTTGGTTTTGGTACCAAATATGAAATCAACTACTCAATTCCGGGAGTAAATAAAAGAAAGACGATCGGGTTTTACTTCAACGCATTGTATAGCAGTAATAAAGAAGTTTGGTATACTACCCGAAGGGATAGTCTTCAATTTTACCGGGACGATGAAAAGCCGCAAATTTATCGGACTCGATTCAAGGGTGGATTCACTTATCGTCCCTGGTACAGAACAACTTATAGTTTTCATATGTCTTATTTCCAAAATAGGGTAGATGACATCATCAGTAAAGACCTTAATCCGGATTTTTTTCTTAATGCTCGTAGTACGCAAGAGTATTTTAGCTTAAACTTCAGAGTTTTAAAAGACCTTCGCGATAGCCGGTATTATCCTCGCAAAGGCTCATTTTTTGCACTGAATATTCAGAAGGACGGTGTTTTTAGTCGAAAGGAAGATGTTCAGGCGTTGTTTGTTGTCTTTCAAGTTGCAAAATACATAGAACTTTACAAAGATAGAATAGACTATGAAGGAGTGATAAAGACAAGGTTTGAGCTGACTCAAAAAGCACAACCATATTTCAATAACCGGGCTTTGGGTTATGGCAATGACTACCTGCGTGGTTACGAATATTACGTAATCGACGGTCCTAATTTTGGTTTTCTAAAGAATTCCGTTCGTTTTGATATTTGGCAAAAGAATATCGATTTTGGTGATTTTGTCCCGGCATCATTTCGAAAGCTTCCCACACACATTTGGTTGTGCCTCAATAGTGATTTTGGGTGGGTTCAGAATGCAAGAATAAATACTGAAAATACTTTCCCGGGTAGATTGCTTTGGGGTAAAGGCGTTGGGGTAAATTTTTTATTTTACAACGCTAATTTTATTCAATTTGAGATTAGTCAAAACCATCTAAAAAAATGGGGATGGTATTTGCATTATGTTGTACCTTTGGACTGATTGAGCTGTTGCGTATTTACAGGCTGCAATGATATTTGTTAATACGCTTAATGAGTTCACTCATTGAGATATTTGGAAGTGAAACGGATTTTTGCATCATCATTAAAATTAAATAAAATGGACAAGAAAAAGATTTATGAATTGCACAACGAGCATAAAGAATGGCTCAATAAACTTGATTTTTACAAAGCTGACCTTAAGTTTTTGGGAGATCGCGTCGCTGAAATAGCGTCCAAGAATACCGATAAAGAGGTTTCTGCACAATGCGACCATTTTGCCAATCAGATTGAAATTCAACTCAATGAAGCTCAAAAATTAAAGCATTCCATTAAGAGACATGAAAAACAAATTGAAATTGAAGTGGAAAACAATCCGATAGCGGTAGATCACCGCAGTATGGAAGATCATGCACACGAAAGAGAAGATATGGATACATTTGAGCGTATTTATGGAGAGCAAAGAAAAGATTTGATTCGTTTTTTCAGTAAGTGGATGTAAAAGATCTAATAAAATTTTGCTTATAATGAGTGAGCAGCAATAATATTTCGAAAATTATTTTTGCTTTTGCTCTAATTAGTTTACATTTGTAATTCATAAAGTTTGTTTTTTTGAGTTACTTTTGGGAGGTCGTTTATTCAATGACCTCCCTTTTGTTATTTTCGAAATCCGGGATTGTTTTGAATTATTTTTTAAATTTGTGCGGATTTAATTTCCTGTTAGTGCTTGGTCTTTTGAGAAGAAAGAGCCGATTTTCTTATTGATTCCTGATCCAATGAAATCTGATTATGAGATACTATTTTTTTTCTATTGCTATTCTGTTTAATGCCATCCGGGCTTTCACGCAGCCGATTCCGGCAAAAATAGCAGAAATGCCCTATTTAATCACTGGTGTCATCGTGCATGTTGGCAACGGTGAAGTACTTGAAAATCAAAATGTAGCGGTAGTAAATGGGAGGATAGAAATGAATCCTGATTTGGCATCCATTGGAGCAAAAGACCGCTACAAGGTAATTGAAGCCAAGGGTAAGCATCTCTATCCCGGTTTTATAGCGCCTTTTTCAACTTTGGGTCTAGTTGAAGTTGAAGCCGTACGTGCCACTGTTGATAATGTTGAAACAGGTTTTCTTAATCCCAATGCCCGAACTATTATAGCATATAATACAGATTCTGAAGTTACGCCGACTGTGCGGAATAATGGAGTGCTATTGGCTCAGATCGTACCGTCGGGAGGTTTAATCTGCGGACAGTCAAGTATTGTTCAGTTAGATGCATGGAATTGGGAAGATGCAGCTTATAAAAGTGATGAGGGCTTGGTGATGAACTGGCCCAACCAATTTAACAACAGCGGTTGGTGGGCAGAGCCCGGAGAAACGACAAAGGAAGATCGCTACAAAGAAAATGTGAAGTCTATCATTAGATTGTTTGATGAAGCGTTTGCGTATTCAAAAAGCACGAACACAGAGATAAAAAATCTGCGTCTTGAAGCAATGAAAGGTCTTTTTGACGGGAGCAAAAATCTATACATAAAGGTCTCCTATGCGAAACCAATGACCGAAGCGATATTGTTTGCACAGCGATATGGAATCAAACCTGTAATTGTCGGTGCCGAAGATGCCTGGAGAATTGCAGATTTTCTAAAAGTTAATAAAATTCAGTTGATTTTACATAGGATACAATCGCTACCGCTTAGAAATGATGATGACGTTGATCAACCTTATAAGCAAGCGATGGTATTGGCTCAGGCAGGAATCCCATTTTGTTTCAGTATGGACGGTGCATGGCAGCAAAGAAACCTCCCTTTTCAAGCAGGTCAAAGTGTCGGTTATGGACTTCCTTACGAGTCAGCAATACAAGCACTGACCCTGGATGCAGCACGAATTTTAAAAATTGATCAAAAATGCGGGAGCATCGAAAATGGAAAGGAAGCAACTTTTTTTATCAGTAAAGGTGATGCTTTGGATATGAAAACCAATCTGATAGAATTTGCAATGATTCAAGGTCGTCGTATAGTACTAGATGATAAGCAATCAGCGCTTTATCGAAAATTCAACGAGAAATACCAGAAGCATAAAAAGTAGAACATTGGTCGTATTTAGGTGGATGTTATTTAAATATTAATTTATTTGTCAGAAAAGAGTAAATTGTTTAATATACTTAACTTTAATTTCCTTATATTCATATTAATTAAAATAAATGTGTGATTATTTAATTTTTACTTGAATAATATTTTTATTCTTTTTACCTTGCGGCTCTATTTAATTTTTTAATTCTTTATTAAACAATATCATTGCTGATGGCACACGACACAAGTGAAAAATTGGACAAATTGGATTATAAAATTCTTCAGATACTTCAAGAAAACAGTAAAATTACTAATCTTGATTTATCCAGAAGAATTGGTCTTTCACCTGCACCAACCTTGGAGCGAGTAAAAAAACTGGAGCAGACGGATGTAATTTCCAGTTATCACGCTAAGATTAATCCATTGAATCTAGGCCTTCATGTTTCGTCCTTTGTAATGGGGACTTTGGCTTGGCATAAACCAAATGCCATGAACAATTTTTTAAGTAAAATACAGGAAGTTCCTGAAATAGTGGAATGTTATGTGATTACAGGGGATGCAGATTTTCTGATGAAAATCGTTTGCAAGGACATTCCCAACTATGAGCAATTGCTATTTAAAACACTTTCTCAGATTGAAGAAATTGAAAGATTAAAAACATTGATGACACTATCACTTGCAAAAGATTCTAAAATTTTGCCGTTTGAGTATGATTAATTAATCTATTCACTGGTTTTGGTAGTTTGAATATATCTGTAGTGAGCAGCAAATTGCGTATTTCATTTGCTGCTCATTCATATATTAGATAATGTTGAAATATGTTAAAAAAATATTTTTTTGCGTAATTCAGATAAAAAAACTTGTGTCTCTCAAAAAAGAGAACAATCTTTGCACATCACATTGCGGAAGGTTCCACTATTTCGCAGATGATTAGCATCGTTTACCCTAAACCAGTTCGTCCCATGTCTCCTTTTCGCCACTTATCGCTAATTGCGGTATTTGTCTTCCTGCATAGCCAATATGCGGCTTCTCAATCCTCAAAAGATTCGGTTCACCTTTTTCTGCCCGGTATAAGCACTGGATTGGAAGGTCAAATTGTCAATGTTCCTGTTAAAGTCAAAAGGTTCAGCGGCCTTATTTCAGCCCAGTTTATTATACAGTGGGACAGTACCAGAGCGCAATGTCTTGGAGCTGATAATTTTGGTATTGCATCCATTTCGGAACAAGGCAATTTTGGAATAAGTGCAGATAAAATACGGTTTGCTTGGTTTGAAAATAGTTTGATTCCACAAAGTTTGGATGATGATGCCACCTTTTTTAATTTGAAATTTAGACTAATAGGCAAAAGAGGGCAAGATTGTGTGATTGGTTTCAGAGAGGATAGTGGTACTATATTTGAATTTCTGGACAAAGATGGAAAGGATATTAAGTATAGTTTTAAGGACGGAACACTAAAAATTGCAACCGCAACTTCCGCAACGGAAGCCAAAGAGCGTATTTTGAAGCATGAAAAACCTTACCCTAATCCTTTTTTTGATGAAACTTTGATTAGGATTGATCTGATTGAAAGTCAATATCTTAAGTTAGATATTTTCAATATTTCAGGTGAGAATATATATAGCAATAAAATTTTATATAATTTCGGCACACAATTTGTACACATTAATAAAAATTATATACATTCGGCAGGTGCTTACTTTTATCGTTTAAGTAACAGTAAAGGTGATATCGGCTCCGGAAAAATAATTTACCGTCAATAATATTACTGAGTAATTAGTAATACAATACTAGTAAACAAAACCAATTAACGTAAAAAGCCCTTGATTTCTTTTGATAGAAGTCTTTGGTTATTAGTTCATCCCAATCCAATTTCCTCATGAACAGGTTCTACTCGCTCCTGCTTACTGCTTTTTTAGTTGCAGTCACCTCGTGGAAAGTATCCGCGCAAGTTCAATTCTCAATTTCGCCGAAGAGTCAAAATGCAACTGTTAATTCACAGGTTTCATTTGCTATTCAAGTGAAAAAATTTACCGATATCGAGGGTTATCAATTCACTTATGCTTTTGATCCTACAAAAATGGAGTTTATCGGCTTTGGGCCCGATGTCAGTAATCCGACCTACTTACCAACTGGTGGTACAACTCCCGGTATTTCTGCGCCATTGTTGGCTGCCGGAAAAATCACTATTTTGTGGGGGACAGCTGATGGTTTACCCAAATCACTGCCCGACAACACGACCATTATGACCCTGCTTTTCAAGTCTTTGATTAGCGGTACAGTGGCCATGGGATTTTCAGATTCGCCTCTTGCGCCCGAAGTTTTTGGACCGGGTGTGGATAACCTCCCTAGCGGAACGCCTGCTTTTACTTTTGATCCTTTATTAAACACAATTGGTGGAGGAGGAGGAAATCCTTGTAGTCCCGATGTTGCACCACCTGTATTCGGAACTTGCGCGAACATCAATTTGACTACTCCTGATGCTTGTGCAACTGCCAATTGGACGACACCAACTGCTACTGACGCCTGTGGTTCGGTAACAGTATCTCAAATTTCGGGTCCATCGAGTGGGGCATGTGTGCCAATTGGATCTACTTCTGTAGTATACCGTGCTACAGATGCAGCGGGTAATACCGCGACTTGTTCGTTTTCTGTAACTGTAGCAAAAGAAACAACAGTAAATTGTACCAATACATGGGCTTTCCCTGCTAATATCGGAAATGATCTTACACTTGTAATGTCTGAAGAATTGGTAGCAAAAGCTAATGATCAGGTTTGTGTACGGGTGATGGTGGGCAATTTCAATTTAATTCAAGGTTTAAGCTTCTCTGTCAATTGGAATACTGCCAATTTGCAATACCTGGGAATCAAAGACGATAAGATTAACTTTACCGGTGCAACAGTAGCTGCGAATGTTAATCTTCTCCAAAAAGATAATGGGAAACTAGGTTTTTTCTGGGATGATCAATCCGGTCAAGGTGTAACCAAATCAAATGGTGATGTTTTATTCGAGATATGCTTCAAGAAAATAGGTGTTGCTGATGCAGCTTTGTCTTTTTCCGATTCTCCTACCACAATCAGTGGAGCTAAGGAAATTAACGGGCAATCGACTGATATCGCGATAATAAATACCAGAAGCGGCAAAGTTTCAATTTGCACTGGCAATAATCCTGTACAATGTGTACAGCCAACCTACGATAAATTACTAAATATTAAAAATGTCACCATTTCTGCGAACGGAGAAGTTTGTGTAGATGTGCTTGTGAAAAACTTCAGTGCCATTGAGGGATTGCAGTTCGCCATTACTTGGGATGTAGGTCGATTGCAGTATCAAAGAACAGAATCTGGTGCAGCAATAGTAGAATTGGGAAATAATTTTGCTTTTATTTCTCCAAACAGACTTAATTTTTCCTTGGATTGGTCCGCTAACCCACTTAGCGTTGAAGATGGAAAGGCGTTGTTTTCAATTTGTTTCCAGGCCGTGGGAGGTTTGGGCTCAACTGCTGCAATAGCATTTACAGGAAACAATGAAGTAACAAAGAATGGTGTTCCTCAGGAAAATGTTGCTTTGGGCGACGGAAGTGTGAATATTAAAACATCTCCTATTGTAACTGCGGTGAATTCCGGGCTTTGTGGAGGTGCCGGAACGGTTACAGCCAATATTGCAAGTTCAGGAAACTATACTTTTCAATGGTCTGGTCCGGGAGGTAATAAAACTGGCAAAACAGTCCCGGTAACTGCAGAAGGAGTTTACAAAGTAACTGTTGTTGATAACGCAACTTGCCTAACGGGTACTGCACAGACTACAGTTACGGCTTCTACTGCGCCGACCATAACCAGTCTGGTACAAAACGAAATTGGTTTAGTAATCAATACGTCGAGTTCAATTGTCAATTGGGCTACTGCAGCAAATCCGACAACAATTGTTGCATCCGGAAGCACTTTAAACTCACCACAACCTGGTTTGGAATATATCGCTACAGTAGGTGTTGGCACTTGTACCGTAACGAAAAATATACTTGCGATTGGAGTTGAAAATACAGAACCACTTGCAATTAAATGCGCTGGTAATAGAGACGGTAAAATTTCATTGAATATCAGCGGTGCAGGGGCCAGCAATCTTTCCTACAAATGGAATCCCAATGGTGAAACCAGCAAGGATTTGGCAAATTTGGGCAGCGGGACCTATATTGTCACCATTACATCCTCTGACAATAAAGTAAATACGATACGGACTTTCACTTTGACCGCGCCAACTGCTTTAGCATTTAGCGTCGCTCCGGTTGTCAAAAACGCCCCAAATGGTTCTATAAACATCGAAGTTGTCGGTGGAACAGGAACGATAACATACTTGTGGACAGGTATTGGAAATGTTCCTTCTTACACCTGGCCTGTACCGGCTCCTTTTACCACTTCAAATACACAAGATATTTCAGGCTTGGAGCCAGGAACTTATTCCGTAGTAGTTACGGATGCAAATGGTTGCAGTATCTTCAGTACACAAAAAGTAGACGTACAGCCTATTGTTGTAAAGCTCAAAGGCAATTCGGTCACCCACAGCACTTGTGGTCAGAATAATGGAGCAGCTGAATTGATTATCGAAGGTGGTAGTTCTGTTTATAGTTATATCTGGAACGGCCCTGTCCAAGTGGGAAATTCAAATGTTGCTACTAACTTATCGACAGGTGAGTATAAAATTACGGTCACTGATCAGAAGTATAACTTAAGTACTACATACAGCATTTTTATTAATCCGAGCGATGGTCCGATCATATCTGTTGCTCAGGTTACAGATGCCGGTGACAATTGCAAGGGGCTAATTGATATTTCAGTTACTGGAGGGACAAGTCCTTATACTTACAAATGGTCTGGTCCGACAACCGGAATCCCTGATGTTCAGGATCCAACAGGATTATGTGATGGTTCTTATACCATAACATTAACAGATTCGAAGGGCTGTACTGCTGTAAAAAGCGACATAATTGTAGCGAGAGCTGCGCGCCCATGTCCAATTGTAAATCGCCTTGTACAGCCTAATTGTAGTGACTCGAACGACGGAATCATAGAATTAATTGTGCCTGGTGGAAAGTCGCCATTTAGCTATAAATGGTCAAGAAATAATGCGGTAATTGCTGCATCAACCAAAGATCTCAGCAATCTGCCGTCTGGAACATATGCGGTGACGATAACTGATGCTGTGGGCGCAACTTGTACGAGAGATAATATTCAATTGAATGCGAAAAGTGCGTTACAAGTTTCTGTGAGCACTATAGATCCTGTTCCGAATAGTGCCAGAAACGGTGCCGCCACCTTATCAGTAAACGGCGGTTCGGGAGACTACAGCTACTCATGGCCCAATAATGTCAGCACCGGCAGCACTGCTTCTGGACTTCAAGCGGGTAGTTATACGGTTACCGTTACAGACAATGCTTTGGGCTGTAAAGTTTTGAGGACCTTCCAACTTGGACAAGGAGGTACAGTGGAAATCGTTATTCGTTCTATTTTCAATGGTACAAATATTCGTTGTTTCGGAATCTGTAATGGAATTGCAGAAGTTAGAAATGTAAATGATGCTGTTCCCCCACTGCGATATCAATGGAGCAATGGCGATACGGCCAGAATTGCAAAAGGACTTTGTGTGGGCGTTCAAAGAGTGACCGTCACGGACAGTAACAATGAGAAATTTGAAGGTGCTGTAACCCTTATAGGTCCTGAAAAGTTGACAACAACAATCGTTGTAGATACCAACGATAAAACTGCTGAAGCAATAGTGAGCGGTGGTACTTCACCCTATTTTTATAAGTGGCAGGATGATTCCAGTAATCCGAAAATACTGAATGTTCCTGTAGGAAGAGTATTTGTAAATGTTACAGATGCTAATGGTTGTGAAAGTTTTGATGACGCTTACCTGGGCGATCCCACTAATTTGGATTGCCTTAAAGCTACACCTGTTATTACGCCAAATGGTGACAGTTATAATGATGAATTTGAAGTTTTCTGCCTTGAAAAGTATATCCAGAATGGCAAAATCTACAATACTTTGGAGATTTTCAATAGATGGGGTCAACAGGTTTTTAGCGAGCAAAATTACGAAAACAGGAGCTGGTTAGGTTTGGATTCACGTGGCAATCCACTTCCTGAAGGTCCATACTATTATGTAATTGAAGTTTTACTGGAAAACGGAAGTTACATAAAATACAAAGGTTCGTTTTCAATCCTGATTGGAGAGTAACAAATCATCATTTTTTAACAAAAGACTTTTATTAATAAATAAAATATCCCAACCGAGAAGCATTTATATGAATAGAAATGAGAATCGCATTTTCAGATATGCGCCACTTGTCTTTATAAAAAAATGTTTTTAAGGAGGTACTAATCTCTTGATATGAAAAGAATAGCCATCCTCGTGTATGTTGCATTTGCAACTTTAAGTGCTAAGGCACAAGATGAAATGATATTTACACATTATATCATGAATCCGGTTCTGATTAACCCAGCGGCTTCAGGATTCAATGATCAACACAATTTTTTTGTACACTACAAGAATCAATGGACCGGATTTGACGGTTCACCTCGGACTGTAGGTTTAAATTATAATGGACCGATTGGTGAGAAGCTCGGAGTTGGTGCATTTGCAAGTAATGAAAATTCAGCCAATTTGAATCGTTTTAGAGGGCTCCTTAGCTATGCTTTTAAATTTAAAATCAATGATTTGAAAGGGAGCCTCGGCCTTTCTACAGAATTTAAGCGAACCAGTCTCAATGCCAATGTACTCAATAACAGTCTTTACAAGCCGGGTGACATTGTTGCAGAACAATCGCTTGGAGGTCAAAGTTATTTTGATGCTACGATGGGTGCTTATGGGGTTTACATGGATAAATTCGTTTTTAGTGTGGCTATGCCCAACTTGATTCAGGCACGTCTTTCTGATATTGCAGGGGCAAGTACAACCCGTGGCGGACTTCGGTATTTCAATGTTATGATGGGCGTTAAGCAACAAGTTGGTGCTATTAAAATTGAGCCTTCTATCTTTCTTCAAAAAATGATAGATGCTCCATTTCGTGTGGATTTGAATCTGAAAGGTTCATTCTTAAACGAAAGAGTAATTGGTGCAGTAGGATACCGTGCCGGCACTGGAGGTGGACTAGGAGTAATGGTAGGAACAAGAATAAATGGCTTGACTTTTGCATACTCCTATGATTATGGTTTACAGCGTTTTCAACAGTATTCCGGAGGCGCACATGAGATAACAATTGGATATGCCATCGATAAAAAAAAGCTGGCAAGTTCTGAAGGTTTGAAATAATCGTTTACCGGCACCGAATTAGAACACACAAAAGCGCCAGCAGGCGCAGCACAGATAATTGGTTTTTGGGATGGCCTCTCTCCGAAAAGTTGGAGGGGGGCTTCCCAATTCTAAAGGTCACGTCAATAAAAGTAATTTCATTGGCGTGACCTTTTCTAGTTTTATCTCTTGATGAATGATTTGCTTATCGATCCGGCCTCAATGATGTAGGTGCCATCTGGCAAATGACTAATATCAATTGCATATTCTTCTTGGTCTGGTTTAATTGCAAGGGACAATAAATTTTTGCCACTAATATCAGTCAAAATTATATTGCCTTTCTGGAGCCCACCTGAAATAAAACGCATAGTAATCATAGATTGTGCGGGATTAGGTAAAATTTGAAAATCGCTATTCAGAGCCTCTTTTACAGCTAATTTTTCATCATATATAAATTCTGCTTTCCCGCTGTGATCTATCTCTGCCAGCGTAATTGTTGTTGGAATCGCCGCTTTCGTTACTTTGCATAAGAAGTCCTTATTAATCGTACTGCTAATATCGGAAGATGTATGGTATTGGCTATTTCTAAAATTAGCTCCATCAGTGATCATTAATGCACTAATACTTCTATCCCAAAAACTCGCGTGATCACTTCTTCTCAGGTCAGGTGTGCTGCTACCATTACCCGGAACATTAATAGAAACTACTTTCAAATCCGGAACATACTGAGATGCTGCTGTACTAAAAGTGTTGGTCAGTGAGGTTGACAAAGAACTCCCAACATTAGTAATGAAGTTACCCTTAAAACTATCTTGTTTTACAGCGTTGTAAGCTTGCGGGAATAATTGATTAAAACCAGCAGGCAATGTTTGTGTATTGGCTTTGTCGGTATAAAATCCAATCATTTCGAAATTGATGACTGCCTCAATTTCTTTAGAGCTTAAATTTTTGGCGAAAGATTTACTGCCTAACAGACCATCTTCTTCGAGGTCAAACGCAGCAAATATTAGTGACTTCTTGAAATTGTATTTGCCCAATATTCTGGCGGCTTCCAACATGGCTACAACACCGGAGGCATTGTCGTCAGCTCCAGGTGAAGAACTAACGGTATCGTAATGGGCATCAATAACCACACTTTTTGTCGGAATTATTTTTCCGCTTAAATTAGATATTAAATTGTTCCCCTTGATCGATCCGCTCTGAAAAGAAATATTCGTACTATTTTTTAAACTAGTACTCAGTATTTTCTGAATGGTATCTCTTGACGCCGAAAGTTGCACAGGATTTGAACTTCTGTGGCGGGGAGACTTCGCGAGATAGCGCAAATCGTTCATCATCCGTTCGCAATTTACCTGATCGAGAAGTTCGCTAATCGTGCCTCCTTTCCAATCGTCTGCTGTTAAGGTTAGTTTGAAAAGGTATTCATTGCCCAATAATGATGGATAATCCCAGGTAATTATTTTATCCTTACCGGGTTGTATACCTCCACCAATATTTCCAAAAGCGCCGGTGATTTTTGACATTTCCGTACCACTGGTATCCCCGAAGAATAAAGTCATTGCAGCGGGGTCATTTTCAGCGTCATAAAGGTCATATTTGATTGTAATTCTCTGGATGGCTTTTTCCACCTTGACTGTCATGTTGCTGATGACGGGCGCTTGATTTTGTTGTGAAAATGCCCAGAATGGCAAGTAAATAATTAAAAATAGGATTTTTTTCATAGCGGTTGGATTTTAAAGAAAAAAAAATGCCTTAAAAGTATTGATTGAGTATCAAGTCTTTTAAGGCAGTTCAGGTTTATTACAGCGTTATGATTATCTTACCAATCTAACATTAACAGCATTTCTGGTTGCAATGCCTTTTTTTGTGTCAAAACCATCCACCAGGTAAAAAGTTACCAATGCGCCGGCTACAAACTGATCGTCTTTGCCTTTAAAGTCCTTGCGAGAGAAGAAATAGGATTTACGAGGTTCAGCTTCGACAAACCCTGCTTTACCATTAGGAAGAATTGAGCGAATAGTTCCGGTGAATTGTTCTTGATCTTCATATTTGATGTCTTCCCAAAGGCGGCGGATTGCTCCTGCTTGTCTTTTTCCTTCATACAAGCTATTTACATCAATTCCATATTTTTCAACAAGCGATTGTAATTCTTCATCTACTTTCAAATTAGCCTCTTTGCGCATGGTATATGCATAAGCAATGTGTTTTTTGGCATCATCTGATCTGTGTTCATTTTCCAACATTTCAGCCATAAACTTAAACAAATTTGATTTTTTTTCAAAATCACCATGTTCCAAAGCCCCTTCCACACAATTCAACATTGCATTTCTTTTTTCCCCAATTTTTAGTTGCAATCGGGCGAGGTCGAGTCGAATCATCCAGTCTGTTTTTCGTTTCAAGACATTTTGCATCAAAGCAATTGCTCCCGGGATATCTCCCTGCTTTGCTTTAACCTGGGCCTTTCTTCTTCTAAGCCAAATATCATTGTCGAAATGAAAGACCTTAATAGTTTCAAGAGCCTGATCGCACAAAGCAGTACACTCATCCAACCTACCCATTTCAAAAAGGGCTTTGGTCCGGAATGAATAGTATTTCTCTTTATCAGAAGGGAATTCTTTTTCTTTTCCGTCTTTTAATGTGATGGTTTGTGGCGCATCCTCGAGAATTTCAGGATCAAGTTTTTCAGTCCACTCAATCATTTTCTCAGGATCGGAAGGGAATTTTCTGTCGAGATAATCCAATACCTTGAAAACCGTATACATGTAAGGATAATTTTTATCCTGCTGTCTTGAATTGGCCACAATTTTACTGGCTGCATCAAGGAATTCTGCTTCATCGTTTACTCTGTCAACCTTTATTTTAAGAAAATACAAAGACCAGCAATAAACATTGCGAACATTTGAATATTCTGGTTTTAGCGGTAATAATTCTTCTGCAAGCGCCAATGCTTCAGCATGACGGCCTAATTTCTGAAAGCACACTGCATAACTCCAACCATCTGTTTCATCACATATTTCTCGGTGGTTACCCCATAAAAGTTCATAAACAGATAGTGCTTCGGCATATTGCTTGCCTGCTCGCAGAGAATTCGCTTTTTCTTTGAGTTCTTGTATTTCGGACATGGTATAATTTGGCTTCTTGGCCGGAGTTGTAAAAATTGAATAATTAGGTTAAGTGTTTGATAGTCTTGTTTTTGTCAAAATGTCGCAACGCCTTTATTTTATAAAAAAGCCATCTTCAGCATTTCAAGAGCAATAATAATTATTATTTCTTATTTAATGAAAAAATCAAATAATTATTAATTAAAGTTTCGGAGTAGAAAGCAGTCTGTTTTATTAGGCTGCT